>NZ_JBGBPT010000036.1:0-83052 GCF_041106355.1 Streptomyces sp. BF23-19
GTCCACGGCGGCGGCGCTCATGAGACCGGGGCCGTGTCGAGGAGCAGCAGCTCGCGGGTCAGGGCGGCCACGGCGCGGGTCGCGCGGCGGCGGGAACGAGCGGGGGCGGCGGCCGGAGCGGCCTCTTCGGCGGCGGCCGGGGCGGCCTCGGTCACCGGGGTCGTCTCGGCGACGACGCCACCGGGCGGGCCCGCGGGCCGGGAGGCGGCACGGCGGCGACGGCGCGGCGGCAGGTTGTCGCTGGGGCTGCCGCTGTCGGCGCTACCAGCAGGATTGGTGTCGTTTTCGTTGTTGAGCATTGCGGGCGGTTCTCCCGTCACGCTCCCGGGCGCCGCGGCTGACTTCCGGTCCGGCACGGCTCCGCGTAATGAGTGCGGAGCCGGCCTCCGGGGCGCGTTCGCCACACGGGAGCTGTAGTCCATGGCCGCCGGTTCCGTACGTGTTGTCCGTACGGCCTGGCGGAAGTCTTCAGGTCAGTGCGCGGCCCGACCCAGGTGGCTCCCGAGTACCAGGGCTGCGCGACGACGGCGTTCCTTACGCGGCGGGACCTTCCGGCGCCTTCGCGTCGGCTGCTACGGCGGCCGTGGGTGGAGCGGCCGTGTCAGCCTCGCGGTCGGGCGCGAGCGGGTCGGTCACCGTGCCGGACTCCTCGTCGAAGAGCCCCTGCGCCAGCCTGGTCACCGCTGAGGGGACCGGCGGCGCCAGGTCGGCCACAGCTCGGAGACCGGACAGGACGTCGTCGGGTCGCACGGCAGGTGTCAGATGCCGAACAACCAGCCGCAGTATCGCACAGGCACTGTCCAGCGGCCTATCAGCCGGGGCGGGAAGCGCTTCGAGGCTCACGACCGCACCACGCGTGTCGAAGGTCCGCATTCCGTTCTTGGTCCGACGCTGCACCTCCACGTTCTCGGCGGCGAGGAAGGCCGTCACGGCCCGCTCGGCCTCCGCGAGCTCCACGCCGTCCAGGCGCAGCTCCCACACGGAGGCGGTCAGCCGGTCCGCGAGGCCCGAGGTGCGGGCCTCGACGGCGTCGATGATGTCGAGTCCGGTCGGCATCGACTCGTCGAGCAGCTCACGGAGCTTCTCGGGGTCGCGGGACTCGGCGAGGCCGATCTCCAGGTACTCGGCCTCGCTGCCGGTGCCGGTCGGTGCGGCGTTCGCGTACGAGACGCGCGGGTGCGGGGTGAAACCGGCCGAGTACGCCATCGGCACCTCGGCGCGGCGCAGGGCCCGCTCGAAGGCGCGCTGGAAGTCACGGTGACTGGTGAACCGGAGGCGGCCGCGCTTGGTGTAGCGCAGTCGGATGCGCTGCACCACCGGTGCGGGAGGCGGGCCTTCGGGCTGTCGCTTGCCCAGTGGTTCTTCTCCTTGTGCGGGGCTCCGCGGCTCGCGCGTCGCCCTGAGCGTCTGGGGGCCGGCGGGCGTCGCCCTGCCTCCGGCTCACCCCTGCCGTTCGTGGAGGGAGATCTCGGGAGCGGGCGTGTTGCCTGCGGCTGTCGTACTACCCAGAGTACGCGCCCGTGACCTCGTCGGTTCCACGGGAGGAGTACCGAACAGCGCACGGCGTACTGTGGCCCGCGCCTCGCGGACCGCGGCGCGGCCGGTCCGCCAGACCTCGCGGACGGCGTGCCCGGCGGGGGTCAGCACGTACCGGTACACCCGGGACGCGGGCCACCCGACCAGCACCCGGCCGACCCACTTGAGGCCGCGCCACAGGGCGGCGACGATCCGCCCGGCCACGTTCCAGGCCCATGCGAGGACCTGCCCGATCGGCCGCAGCACGTACCGGTACAGGGCGGTGGCCAGCCACGCGACGCCGAGCCCGACGGGCCGGAGCAGGTACCGGTACAGCGCGACCACCAGCCATACGAGGCCCAGCCCCACCGGCCGCAGCAGGTAGCGGAACACACCGGCCGCGAGCCACAGCAGGCCGTGCCCGACCGGGGTGAGCACGTACCGGTGAACCGCCGCGGCCAGCCATGCGATGCCGCGACCGACGGGCGCGAGCACGTAGCGCCACAGCGCGACCCACGGCCACACGCACAGCGTCATGGCCAGGGCCCACAGGATCCAGGTGACGCCCTTGGCGAGCGGGGCGAGCAGGTACCGCAGCCCTCCTCGGCCGATCCAGGCCAGTGCCGTGCCGAGGGGACGCAGGACGTAGGTCATCAGGATCCGCCCGGCCGGCGCGAGCAGTTGCTCGTACGCGCCGCGGCCGAGCCAGGCCAGGCCCCGGCCGACCGGGGTGATCAGGTACCGCCACAGCCCGACCCACGGCCAGACGAAGACCAGCTTGAGCAGGGTGGCCAGGAGCCATCCCAGTGCACGGAGCAGCGGCTCGACGACGTGGGCGTACAGCGGCGCGAGGGCGTGCCGGTGCGTGGCCCGGCCTCCGGCGACGAGCAGTTCCCAGACCACTCGTACGGGCAGTACGACGAGTACCGCGACGATCTTCACGGGGAGCCTGATGACGCCCACCAGGCACCCGTCGCCGCCACCGTCGCCCTCGCCGGGAGGCCGCTTGTCCGTTTCCATGCAGTGAAGGACACGGCAGAGGCCCCCACCCGTTGCGGGCGGGGGCCTCTCGTGACCCAAGGGTTACTTCACGACGGAGAGCGGGAGCAGCTTCTTGCCGGTCGGGCCGATCTGGATCTCCGTCTGCATCTGAGGACAGACGCCGCAGTCGAAGCACGGGGTCCAGCGGCAGTCGTCGACCTCGGTCTCGTCGAGGGCGTCCTGCCAGTCCTCCCAGAGCCAGTCCTTGTCGAGACCGGAGTCCAGGTGGTCCCAGGGCAGGACCTCTTCGTAGGTGCGCTCGCGGGTCGTGTACCAGGCCACGTCCACGCCGTAGGCGGGCAGGGTCTTCTCGGCCGCCTCCATCCAGCGGTCGTAGCTGAAGTGCTCGCGCCAGCCGTCGAAGCGGCCGCCCGACTCGTACACGGCGCGGATGACGTCGCCGATGCGGCGGTCGCCGCGCGAGAGCAGGCCCTCGACGATGCCCGGCTTGCCGTCGTGGTAGCGGAAGCCGATGGAGCGGCCGTACTTCTTGTCGCCGCGGATCTTGTCGCGGAGCTTGCCCAGGCGGGCGTCCGTCTCCTCGGCCGACAGCTGCGGCGCCCACTGGAACGGGGTGTGCGGCTTGGGGACGAATCCGCCGATGGACACCGTGCAGCGGATGTCGTTCTGGCCGGAGACCTCGCGGCCCTTGGCGATGACGTTGACCGCCATGTCGCCGATCTGGAGGACGTCCTCGTCGGTCTCGGTGGGCAGGCCGCACATGAAGTACAGCTTCACCTGGCGCCAGCCGTTGCCGTACGCGGTGGAGACGGTCCGGATCAGGTCCTCTTCCGAGACCATCTTGTTGATGACCTTGCGCATGCGCTCGGAGCCGCCCTCGGGGGCGAAGGTCAGGCCGGAGCGGCGACCGTTGCGGGTCAGCTCGTTGGCCAGGTCCACGTTGAACGCGTCCACGCGGGTCGACGGCAGGGACAGGCCCACCTTGTCGTCCGTGTAGCGGTCGGCGAGGCCCTTGGCGATGTCGGCGATCTCCGTGTGGTCCGCGGAGGACAGCGACAGGAGACCGACCTCCTCGAAGCCCGTGGCCTTCAGCCCGCGCTCCACCATCTCGCCGATGCCGGTGATGCTTCGCTCCCGCACGGGGCGCGTGATCATGCCGGCCTGGCAGAAACGGCAGCCGCGGGTGCAGCCGCGGAAGATCTCCACGGACATGCGCTCGTGGACGGTCTCGGCGAGCGGGACCAGGGGCTGCTTGGGGTAGGGCCACTCGTCGAGGTCCATGACCGTGTGCTTGGACACGCGCCACGGCACGCCGGAGCGGTTGGGCACGACACGGCCGATGCGGCCGTCCGGCAGGTACTCGACGTCGTAGAAGCCCGGCACGTAGACGTTGCCGGTCTTCGCCAGGCGCAGCAGTACTTCCTCGCGCCCGCCCGGCCGCCCCTCGGCCTTCCAGGTGCGGATGATCTCGGTCATGTCGAGGACGGCCTGCTCGCCGTCGCCGATGACCGCGCAGTCGATGAACTCCGCGATCGGCTCGGGGTTGAAGGCCGCGTGGCCGCCCGCGAGGACGATCGGGTGGTCGACGGTACGGTTGCGGGCCTCCAGCGGGATGCCCGCGAGGTCCAGCGCCGTGAGCATGTTGGTGTAGCCCAGCTCCGTGGAGAAGGACAGGCCGAACACGTCGAAGGCGGAGACCGGGCGGTGGCTGTCCACGGTGAACTGCGGCACCTTGTGCTCGCGCATCAGTTCTTCGAGGTCGGGCCACACGCTGTAGGTGCGCTCGGCGAGGACGCCCTCGCGTTCGTTGAGCACCTCGTAAAGGATCATGACGCCCTGGTTGGGCAGCCCGACTTCGTACGCGTCCGGGTACATGAGCGCCCAGCGGACGTCGCAGCTCTCCCACTCCTTGACCGTGGAGTTGAGTTCACCGCCGACGTACTGGATGGGCTTCTGCACATGCGGAAGCAGGGCCTCAAGCTGAGGGAAGACCGACTCGGTCATCACGCGACTTTCGTGAAGCGGGCAGGGGGCAGCTCTCAAGCGTACCCCGAGGCTCGGCCGCCCCCACCCACATGATCATTCCAATGCGGCCCGCAGCGCGGGGTCGGAGGCCTTGGCCCAGACGTCGGGAAGTTCCCGTTCGCGCCGCTCGGCCAGGGCCTCCTCGCGGGCGTAGAGCACGCCCCAGGTGAAGGCGGACTCCCCCGCGCCCGTCGCCTGGACGGCGAGGCCGCGCAGGGCCTCGCGGGCCACCACGCTGTCCTGGTGGTCGCCGAGCAGGGACTGCACCGACTTCCCGGCCTTGGCCAGCTCCTTCGCCGGTCCGCCGAGGACGGGCACGGCCGACTCGGCCGCGTACCGGAAGCGCTTGGCCGCCTTGCGGGCCTCGTGCAGGGCCAGGTCCCGCTCGTGGCCCTCGTCGAGGGAGAGCGCGCCGTCGACCCGGGCGGCGAGGCGCGCGTAGTCACGGAGGACCGCCTTGGGCAGGACCGCCTCCGGGTGCCGGGCCGCGGCCTTCAGCAGTGGGGGCGACTCCAGCAGGGCGTCGAGGGAGTCGAGCAGGGCCACGTAGCGCGCGCTGTCGAGCACGGCGACCGCCCGGCGCCGCGACGCGGAGCGCCGGGCGGTGTTCCATACGCGCAGCCGGCTGCGGACCGGGCCGATCAGCAGGGTGCGTGGCAGCTCGCCGAGGCGGTCCTGGATCCGCTCCAGCAGCACCTCCTGGTCGCGGTCGACGCCGAGTTCGCCGGCGAGCCGGCGCAGTTCCTCGCCGATCGGGTCGGTGGCCGCCCGGTCGATCACCTTGCGGTAGGTCTTGAGGGCGCTGCGCAGTCGACGGCTCGCGACCCGCATCTGGTGGACGGAGTCCGGCAGGCCGCGCCGCACCGCCGGGTCCTGGGCGACGAGCGCGTCGCGCTGTTCGCGCAGGTACGCGAGTACGTGCGCGCCCGCGGTGCCCTCGGGGCCGCCGCCCTCGGGCCGGGCCGGGGGCTCGGAGGCGGTCTCGGTGAGGGCGCGGGCGAGCTTCGAGGGGGCGTCGGAGACCCGGAGCCCGGCCTTGCGGAAGGTCTTCTCCACGGCGTCGAGCAGTTCGGGGTCGACGCCGTCGGCGAGTTCCACCTCGACCTCGGTCCAGGCGGCGGTGGCCTCGCCGCGCTCGGCCAGGACGGCGTCGGTGCTCAGTTCCGCGAGCAGCGCCCCGTCGGCGTCGAGCAGGTGGCTGACGCGGCGTGAGGAGACGAGCCGGACCTGCGGCTGGAGCCCGGCGCCGCGGACGCGGGAGCGGACCAGGGCGGCCAGGGCGGGCGGGACCGTGTCGCTGAGCGCGGCCCCGATCTCGTCGCGCACTCCCGGGGAGACGGGCAGTTTGAGGTGCCAGCCCTCGTCCGCGCCGCCCGTTCTGCGCCTGAGGGTGAGACCGTCGGCGGCGAGCCGCTGGTCAGGGGTGTCGTAGTAGACGGCGTCGAGGTCGACGGTGCCCTGGTCGGATACGGCCGCGATGGCGGCCGTGCCCGTCAGGTCCGGCACCCCGCGCCGGGCAGATTTGGCCTTGGAGAACTCGAATTTTCGCTCGATTTCGCGCTTGGTGTCCGCCATAGACCGAACTTAGTCCTGAACGGATCACGTCGGCAGGGTGAACGGAACATCAGGCCGACAATGGCCGTTGGACCTTGATCGACTGCAGTAGTCCGATCGCCACCCACACGGCGAACATCGACGATCCTCCGTACGAGACGAACGGCAGGGGGAGGCCGGCCACCGGCATGATGCCGAGGGTCATGCCGATGTTCTCGAAGGACTGGAAGGCGAACCAGGCGATGATCCCGGCACACACGATCGTCCCGTAGAGCTCGGTGGTCTCCCGGGCGATCATGCAGGACCGCCACAGGATGATGCCGAGCAGCAGCAGGATCAGCCCGGCCCCGACGAAGCCCAGCTCCTCCCCCGCCACCGTGAAGACGAAGTCGGTCTGCTGCTCGGGCACGAACTGGCCGGTGGTCTGCGAGCCCTTGAAGAGCCCGGAGCCGGTCAGCCCGCCGGAGCCGATCGCGATGCGCGCCTGGTTGGTGTTGTAGCCGACGCCCGCCGGGTCGAGCTCGGGGTTGGCGAAGGCCGCGAAGCGGTTGATCTGGTACTCGTCGAGGACGCCCAACTGCCATATCAGGATGGCACCGCTCGCGCCCGCGCCGAGCAGGCCCACCACCCAGCGGTTGGAGGCGCCGGAGGCCAGCAGCACGCCGAGCACGATCACGATCATGACCATGACGGAGCCGAGGTCGGGCATCAGCATGACGATGCCCATCGGGGCCGCCGCCAGGCACAGCGCCTTGACGACCGTGCGGTGGTCCGGGTGCGCGAGGTCGCCCGCGTCCACCCGGGTGGCCAGCAGCATCGCCATCACCAGGATGATCGTGATCTTCACGAACTCGGACGGCTGGAGGGAGAATCCGCCGCCGATGACGATCCACGCGTGGGCGCCGTTGATGGTGGCGCCGAGCGGGGTGAGCACGGCGAGGATCAGCACGAGGGAGAGCCCGTAGAGGATCGGGACGGCGCCCCGCAGGGTGCGGTGGCCGAGCCAGATCGTGCCGATCATCAGCACGAGGCCGATGCCGGTGTTCAGGGCGTGCCGGGCCAGGAAGTAGTACGGGTCCCCCTGGTTCAGCGAGGTCCTGTTGCGGGTCGCCGACCACACCAGCAGGGCGCCGATGAAGGAGAGGGCGAGCGCGGAGAGGAGGATCGGCCAGTCGAGCCGGCGCACCACGGAGTCGCGGGCGGTGAGCTTGGCCATCGCCCCGCGCTCGGGCGCGTACCGGGAGACGGAGAACTTGTTGGCGGTGGGCATGTCGTTTTCGGTCCTCAGTCCTGCCGTGTCGGGGGTGGCCCGGCGAGCGCCGGCGGCTCCAGTTCCTCAGGGGACCGCCGTACGTACGGGCGGATCTCCGGGGAGTCGATGGAACCGTCGGGATTGACCCTGGGCAGTTTGACCTCCGGGCCCGACAGCAGGGCCCCCTTCGGGTCCGGCTTCCCGTCCATGGTCAGACCGTAGATGGCGTTGTAGAGGTTGCGCACGGCGGGGCCCGCGGCTCCGGAGCCGGTGCCGCCCTGGGAGATCGTCATGACGATCGTGAAGTCCTTGGTGTAGGTCGCCAGCCAGGACGTGGTCTGCTTGCCGTAGACCTGTGCGGTACCGGTCTTGGCGTGCATCGTGATCTTGTCCATCGGCCAGCCGCCGAACCGCCAGGCGGCGGTGCCCCCGGGCTCGACGACCGAGCGCAGCCCCTTGTCGAGGTCGCCGATGGTCTTGGCGTTGATCGGCAGCCTGCCGTGCGACTGAGGCTTGATCATCTCGACGTGCTTGCCGTCGGGGCTGATCACGGCCTTGCCGACGGTGGGGTTGTAGAGGGTGCCGCCGTTGCTGATGGCGGAGTACGCGGTGGCCATCTGGATGGGGGTGACGAGGACGTCGCCCTGGCCGATGGCGAAGTTGATGCTGTCGTAGGCCTTCAGCTGGTTGCCTTCGAGGCAGCTCTCGTAGGCGATCTGCTCGACGTAGGTGCCGCCCCGCTTGCCCTGCTTGCACCAGGCGTTCTTGTTGGCCTTCCAGAAGTTCTGCTTCCACTTCCGGTCGGGGATGCGGCCGGTGACCTCGTTCGGCAGGTCGATCCCGGTCTCGGAGCCGAGTCCGAACTCCCGGGCGGTCCGGTAGAACCAGTCGTGCGCGTCCTTCTTGGGGCTGAGGCCGCCGTCGCGCTGCCACTCCTTGTGACCCAGGGCGTAGAAGACGGTGTTGCAGGAGAACTTGAGGGCGTCTCCGAGGGTGATGGGGCCGTGTCCCTTGGACTCGAAGTTCGCGAAGCTCCGGCCGCCGAGGCTGTAGGAGCTGCTGCAGTTGTACTTGTCGTCGAACTTGTAGCCGGCCCGGACGGCCGCGCTCGCGGAGACCACCTTGAAGATGGAGCCCGCGGGGGCCATGCCCTGGATGCCCCGGTTGAGCAGCGGGTAGTTCGAGCTCTTGCTGGTGAGGCCGGCGTAGTCCTTGCCGGAGATGCCGCCGACCCAGGCGTTGGGGTCGTAGTCGGGCTGGGAGGCCATCGCGACGATGCGGCCGGTCTTGGCCTCCATGACGACGACGGCGCCCGAGTCGGCCTCGTACTTGCGGCCGGTGATGTTGTCGGTCTCGTTGCGGACGACCTTCATCGCGTCCTGGAGCTCGTACTCCGCGACGGCCTGGACCCGGGCGTCGATGCTCGTGACGAGGGTGGATCCGGCCACGCCCGGGTCGGACTTGGTCTGGCCCATGACCCGGCCGAGGTTGTCGACCTCGTACGAGGTGACTTCCGCCTTGCCGCGCAACTGCCTGTCGTAGGTGCGCTCGATTCCGGAGCGGCCGACCTGGTCGGACCTCAGGTGCGGCGAGTCGGTGTCCTTGGCCTTCTGGATCTCGTCGTCGGTGACCGGCGAGAGGTAGCCGAGCACCTGCGCGGTGCGGGCCCCGCCGGGGGCCGGGTAGCGGCGGACGGCGGTGGGCTCCGCCGTGATGCCGGGGAACTCCTCCGGGCGTTCGCGCAGCTGCAGCGCTTGCTGCGTGGTGGCCTCGAGGGTGACCGGGATCGGCTGGTACGGGGAACCGTTCCAGCAGGGCGCGGGGGTCTGGGAGTCGCAGAGCCGAACCTTCTCCATGACCTCCTTGGGGGTCATGTCCAGGACGTCTGCGAGGCGGGTCATGACGCCCTTGCCCTTGTCCTTCATCTTCATCAGCGCGGTGCGGCTGGCGGAGACGACGAGGCGCGTCTCGTTGTCGGCGAGCGGGACCCCACGGGCGTCGAGGATCGAGCCGCGCACGGCGGGCTGGACGACCCGCTGGACGTGGTTGCTCTTCGCCTCGTGGTAGTACTCGTCGCCGTTGCGGATCTGGAGGTACCAGAGCCGGCCGCCGAGGGTGAGGAGCATCGAGAAGACGAGCACCTGGATCATGACGAGCCTGATCTGCACCCGGGAGGTGCGTCCGGTCTCAGGAACGTTGGTCACGACTGCTCCTCCCTCACAGCTTTTTGACGCTCTTCACACCCTTTACCGGCTTGACCCCCTTTATGCGGATGGCTTTGTTGGCCCGCGAGCGCGCGGTCTTCAGCCGCAGGCCGCCGCGCTGGCTGCCGATGCGCAGGCCCGTACCGCCGGCCAGCCAGCCGGCGGAGACGTCGGCGGCCTTGTTGGCGGGGCCGCCGCCGGCCTCGACGGCCATCGGGTCGTTCTCGGCGCGCCGGGCCAGGGCCATGATGAACGGCACGGTGAACGGCGCGAGCAGCAGGTCGTAGAGGGTCGCCGTGAACAGCAGCCCGGTCAGACCCACGTGGCGGGCGGCGGTGTCGCCGACGAGGGCGCCCACACCCGCGTAGAGCAGGGTGGAGCCGATCGCGGCGGCGACGACGGTGAGCATCGGGCCCCAGGCGGAGCGGAACCGGCCGCCGTCGGGGCGGGTCAGGCCGGCGACGTAGCCGATGACGCACAGCACGAGCGCGTACCGCCCGGCGGCGTGGTCGGCGGGCGGGGCCAGGTCGGCGAGGAGGCCGGCGGCGAAGCCGATGAGCGCGCCGCTGACGTGCCCGTAGACCAGAGCCAGCGAGACGACGGTGAGGAGCAGCAGGTCGGGCACGGCGCCGGGCAGTTGGAGCCGGCCCAGGACGGTGACCTGGATGACGAGGGCGACCACGACGAGGGTGGCCGAGAGCAGGATCCTGTTGAAACGCATGGAGGTCTGTCCCTACTCGTCGGCGGGCTTGCCGGCCACCGCGGACCCGGACGGGGTGACCGTGACGGTGACCGTCGGGGTGGGCTTGGGGGCCTCGGGCTTGGGCGGCAGGACCGCGTCGCGGGGGTCCTCGCGCGGCGGCATCACCACGACGCCGACGATGTCCAGGCGCGAGAAGCCGACGAACGGACGCACCCATACGGTGCGGGTCAGGTCGCCGCGCGAGGGGTCGACCTTGACCACCTCGCCGATCGGCACACCGGGCACGAAGGGCTTGTTGCCGCGCGAGCCGAAGGTGACGAGCCGGTCGCCGGGGCTGACCTTGGCCTTGCCGTTGAGCATCTGGACGGACAGGGCACGGTCGCCCTGGCCCGTGGCGAAGCCCAGTTCACCGGTCTTCTCCAGACGGGTGCCGACGGTGAAGTCGGGGTCGTTGGCGAGGACGACGGTGGCGGTGTCGGGGCCGACGGTGCTGACCCGGCCGACGAGGCCGTCCCCGTTGAGGACGGTCATGTCGCGTTCGATGCCGTCCTTGCTGCCGGCGTCGATGGTGACGGTCCAGGAGAAGCCCTGGGCCGCCCCTATGGCGATGACCTCGGCGCCCTTGATGCCGTACTGGCCGGCGCCGGCCCGCTTGAGCATCTCGTCGAGCTCGTGGATGCGGCTGCGGGTCTGGTCCTCGCTGCCCAGCTTGGCCTTCAGTGCCGCGTTCTCGCGCTCCAGCGTGGCGATGCGGTTGTGGCGCTCGCCGGAGTCCCTTACCGCCCCTATGGCGTTGGCGACCGGATCGACCGCGGTCGCCACACCTTCCTCGACCGGGCCGAAGACCGCTGCGGCGGCCTGTCGGGCACCGTCGACCGGCGACTCCTCGCCTGCCCTGATGTCCACCGTGATCAATGCGAACGCGATGGCGATCAGAAGCACCAGGAGCAGCCGGCTTTCTCGTGTGTCCCTCACGTGCGGCGGCCGTGCCTTCCTCGTCGGATTTGTCTTTGCCTGTATATCAACGATCCGCCGCACGGGCCCGGTAGCACCCGTACGGCGGATCCTTGTGTTCCGCATGGCCCCTCCGGCAGGGAGGGGCATCTGTCAGCGACGGGGCTGGGCGTCCAGGACCTGCTGGAGGGCCTCGAACTCCTCGACGCACTTGCCGGAGCCGAGCGCGACGGAGTCGAGGGGGTCCTCCGCGATGTGGATCGGCATGCCGGTCTCCCGGCGCAGCCGCTCGTCGAGGCCGCGCAGCAGGGCGCCGCCACCGGTCAGGACGATGCCGCGGTCCATGATGTCGCCGGAGAGCTCCGGCGGGCACTTGTCGAGCGTGGTCTTGACCGCGTCGACGATGGCGTTGACCGGCTCCTCGATGGCCTTGCGCACCTCGGCGGCCGAGATGACGACCGTCTTGGGCAGGCCGGAGACCAGGTCGCGACCGCGGATCTCGGTGTGCTCGTCCTTGTCGAGGTCGTAGGCCGACCCGATGGTGATCTTGATCTGCTCGGCCGTGCGCTCACCGAGGAGGAGGGAGTACTCCTTCTTGATGTGCTGGATGATCGCGTTGTCGAGCTCGTCGCCGGCCACCCGGATGGACTGTGCCGTGACGATTCCGCCGAGGGAGATGACGGCGACCTCGGTGGTGCCGCCGCCGATGTCCACGACCATGTTGCCGGTGGCCTCGTGGACGGGCAGGCCCGAGCCGATGGCGGCGGCCATGGGCTCTTCGATGATGTGCACCTGGCGGGCGCCGGCCTGCGTGGACGCCTCGATGACGGCGCGTCGCTCCACTCCCGTGATGCCGGAGGGAACGCAGACCACCACGCGCGGGCGAGCCAGGTAGCGGCGCTTGTGGATCTTGAGGATGAAGTACCGGAGCATGCGCTCGGTGATCTCGAAGTCGGCGATCACGCCGTCCTTGAGGGGCCGTACGGCGACGATGTTGCCGGGCGTGCGCCCGATCATCTTCTTCGCCTCCGAGCCGACCGCCAGGATGCCGCCGGTGTTCGTGTTGATGGCGACCACGGACGGCTCGTTCAGGACGATCCCCCGGCCCCTCACGTACACCAGCGTGTTGGCGGTCCCGAGGTCGATCGCCATGTCACGGCCGATGAACGACATTTTGTTCCCCTTGTTCCCCATGAGGAGCGTCTGGCCTTCCAGTTGATAGCGGCTGCTGTCAGGTCGGCGAGGTGGGTGTGTGGGTGGAGGCCCCATCGTAGTGCCGCAAGTACGAAGACCGCGCGACGGGACTCCGGCAATCCCGCCGGAATGGATACCCGCCCCCTCAGTGGTGACGACGTGTCCTGCCCAGGCGTTCCCGCTTCGGCCCGGAAATACCGGGGGGCGACCGAAATTACTTCGGTCGCCCCAGGTCATGAGCGCTATTCGGCTGATGTTGCGTCAGGAAAGAGTGCTCAGAGCGCCGGGAAGAACAGCTTCAGCTCACGTTCGGCGGACTCCTCCGAGTCCGAGGCGTGGATCAGGTTCTCACGCGTGATCGTGCCGAAGTCACCCCGGATGGAGCCCGGAGCCGCGGCGATCGGGTCAGTGGGTCCGGCCAACTGGCGGACACCCTCGATCACGCGCTCCCCTTCGACCACCAGGGCGACGATCGGACCGCTCGCCATGAAGCCCATGAGCGGCTCGTAGAACGGCTTGCCCTTGTGCTCGCCGTAGTGCGCCTCCAGGGTCTCCTGGTCCAGCGTACGCAGCTCCAGTGCGGGGATGGTCCAGCCGGCCTTCCGCTCGATGCGGCCGATGATCTCGCCGACCAGACCACGACGGACGGCGTCGGGCTTGAGCAGGACGAGGGTGCGCTGGGTCATGTTGCGGCTCCTTGCGGCAAACGGGTGCGGTAGGGCGAATCTACAGGGCCGATCCGGGGACCCGTCACGCAGCGTCAGGCGCCCCGGGTGCCCCCGGCGCCTCCTGAGCGGCCGCCCAGCGCGCCTTGATCGTGTCGATCTTGCGGCCGTAGTGGACGGAGCACCACCACAGGCCGGCGAAGACCGCGCCGAGGAAGAACATCGTCGGCACGACGAACCCGCTCAGGATCAGACCGATCTGCAGGGCCCAGCCCAGCTGGACCGCCCCGGGACGCGACAGCATCCCGCACAGCAGCACCGACAGCAGCATGGTGACCCCGCACACCGTCCAGACCGACGCCTGGGTCAGGTCGGGGTCCTTCATCGCCACCAGCCCCGCGAAGCCGATCACGAAGAACTCGCCGATCAGCGTGCTCGCACACAGCGTGCGCATCCCTCAGCCCCTCTTCAGCAGCAGGCGGGCCTCGCCCACCGTGATCACGGAACCGGTCACCAGGACCCCGGCCCCTCCGTATTCGGCCTCTTCCTCCGCCAGGGTGATCGCCGCCTCCAGGGCGTCGTCCAGCCGCGGCTCCACCTGCACCCGATCCGCGCCGAAGACCTCGACCGCGACGGCCGCCAGCTCGTCCGCGCCCATCGCCCGGTGGCTGGAGTTCTCCGTCAGCACCACCTCCGCGAAGATCGGCTCGAAGGCCTCCAGCACCCCGCGGACGTCCTTGCCCTCGCTCGCGGCGACGACCCCGATCAGCCGGCTGAAGCCGAAGGACTCGGTGACCGCCTCGGCGGTGGCCGCGGCGCCCGCCGGGTTGTGGGCGGCGTCCAGGACCACGGTCGGGCTGCGCCGCACGACCTCCATACGGCCCGGCGAGGACACCGAGGCGAAGGCCTTGCGCACGGTGTCCACGTCCAGGATCCGGGCGTGCTCGCCGCCGACGCCGAAGAACGCCTCCACGGCCGCCAGGGCGACCGCCGCGTTGTGCGCCATGTGCGCGCCGTACATCGGCAGGAAGATGCCGTCGTACTCGCCGCCCACACCGCGCAGCGTCAGCTGCTGGCCGCCGACCGCGACCTCGCGCGAGACGACGCCGAACTCCATGCCCTCGCGGGCCACCGTGGCGTCCACCTCGACGGCCTTCTTCAGCAGCACCTGCGCCGCGTCCACCGGCTGCTGGGCCAGGATCACGGTCGCGTCCTGCTTGACGATGCCGCCCTTCTCCACGGCGATCTCACCGGGCGTGGAGCCGAGCCGGTCGGTGTGGTCCAGGCTGATCGGGGTGACCACCGCGACGGACGCGTCGATCACGTTGGTCGCGTCCCAGCTGCCGCCCATGCCGACCTCGACCACGGCCACGTCCACCGGGGCGTCCGCGAAGGCCGCGTAGGCCATTCCGGTGAGCACCTCGAAGAAGGACAGCCGGTACTCCTCGGAGGCGTCGACCATCTCCACGTACGGCTTGATGTCGTGGTACGTCTCGACGAAGCGCTCGGCGGTGATCGGGGCCCCGTCGAGGCTGATCCGCTCGGTGATCGACTGCACGTGCGGGCTGGTGTAGCGCCCGGTGCGCAGCTCGAAGGCGTTCAGCAGGGACTCGATCATCCGGGCCGTGCTCGTCTTGCCGTTGGTGCCGGTGACGTGGATGGACGGGTACGCGCGCTGCGGCTCGCCCAGCACGTCCATCAGCGCCGCGATCCGCGACACCGAGGGCTCCAGCTTGGTCTCGCCCCAGCGGGTGGCGAGCTCCTGCTCCACCTCCAGCAGCGCCTTGGCGACCTCCGGGTCGACGGGCCGGGCGGGTACCGGATCGTCCTGGGGCGGTCCGGCCTGGGCGCGCAGGGTGCGGCTACCGGCCTCGATCACCGCCAGGTCGGGGTCGCGGTCGGACTCTTCCGCCACGATCTGGTCGAACTCGTCGAAGGTGCCGGCGAGGTCGTCGTTGTCGTCGCGGTCGTGGCTCTCGGGCTGCTGGTCACTCACAGGGCCAGTCTACGGACGGGGACCCCAAGGACTTTCGGCCCGGCCGTTTCGGGACCTACGGCACCCGGAGCGACCGGATCGTTATGCAAGCCTTGCGGCAGGAGATAGGGGAATAAATGCCGCAGGCCAGCAGCAACAAGACAGCATCCAGCCGCGACATAGGGATGGACCTGGGCACCGCCAACACCCTCGTCTACGCACGGGGGCACGGGATCGTCCTCGATGAGCCGTCCGTGGTCGCCGTGAAGGCGGGCACCACCACCGCCCTGGCCGTCGGCACGGACGCCAAGGAGACCATCGGCCGCACCCCCGGCTCCATCACCGCGATCCGCCCGCTACGGGGCGGTGTGATCTGCGACTACGAGGCCGCGGAGGAGATGATCCGGCACTTCGTCCGCAAGGCCGTCCCGGGCCGGCGGCCCCGCACCCGGATGGTGATCTGCGTGCCCTCCGGTGTCACCCCCGTCGAGCGGCGGGCCATCGTCCAGGCGGCCACCCGGGCCGGAGCCAGGGCCGTGCACCTCATCGAGGAGCCGATGGCCGCGGCGATCGGCGCCGGACTGCCCGTGGCCGAACCCCGCGGCTCCATGGTCGTGGACATCGGCGGCGGCACCTCCGAGGTCGCCGTCATCTCCCTGGGCGGCATCGTCACGTCCCGGTCGCTGCGCGTCGGCGGGGACCGGCTCGACACGGCGGTCATGGACCACGTACGCAAGGAACACGGGCTGCTCATCGGGGAGCGCACCGCCGAGGACGTCAAGCTGGGCCTCGGCTCCGCCTGGCCGGTCCCCGACCGGCCGGAGCTGGAGACGCGCACCTTCACCGTGCGCGGCCGCGAGCGGGTCGGCGGCATGCCCAAGACCCTCACGCTGACCGCGCGGGACGTCCGGGCCGCGCTCGACGAGCCGGTCGAGGCGATCATCACCGCCGTGCGCACCACCCTGGAGGAGTGCCCGCCGGAGCTGTCCGGTGACGTGATGGAGCACGGCATCGTGCTGACCGGCGGCGGCGCCCTGCTGCCCGGCCTGGACCTGCGGATGGCTTCCGCCACGGGCATCCCGGTCTTCGTCGCGGACAACCCGTTGGACTGCGTGGTGCTGGGCTCCGGCCGGTGCGTGGAGGACCTGGACACCCTGGGCGGCCTGTCGGCCCCGGCGAAGGTCTGAGAAGGACTCAGCCGCGCGGGAGGACGGCGACGACCTCGTACGCGTCCCGCCTGCGGGTCGCCGTCAGGGTCCCGCCGAGGCTGCGTACGCGCTCGGACATGCTCGCCGTGCCCGAGCCCGCCGAGACGGGGGCCCGGCCCGGGGTCCGGGCCGGCAGCCCGTTGCGGACCGCTATCCGCAGCCGCTGGCCGTCCGCCGTGATCGACACGTCGATGGTCTCCCCGTGGGCGTGCTTGGCGGCATTGGTCAGGCACTCCTGCACCACCCGGTAGACCGCCGCCTGCCGCAGCGGGGAGAGCTCGTGCACGTCCTCGTCCATGGCGAGCCGGACGGGCGAACCGGCCCGCCCGCTCTCCTCGGCGAGCGCCGGCAGCCCGTCCACGCCCGGGGTCGAGGCCCGCTCCCCGCGCTGCACGATGATCTCGTTGAGCACCAGATGGGCCCGGCGCGCGGTGTCGGCCAGCTCCTCGAAGTCCGGCCCGTACGCCGTCTCCCGCGCCCGCATCGACAGCACCTCGGAGCGGACCGTGAGCAGGGTCAGCTCGCGCCCGACGAAGTCATGGACGTCGCGGGCCACGGAGGTGCGCTCCTGCTGGACGGCGTGGAGCACGGCGGACTCGGCCCGCCGGGCGGTCAGCTCCCCCACCAGGTCGTGCCGGTAGGCGGCGATGCCCACCGCGGAGGCGAGCACCCCGATGGGTACGACCACGCTGAGGAACCCGCTGAGGGTCTGCCCCGCGGGCTCGGGCCAGCCCGGCAGGACGAACATGCCCAGCGCGAAGGCCACGTAGGCGAGGGTGGCGAGGACCCCGGCCCGGCGCCCGCGGTGGCGACCGACCGAGTAGAGGGCGAACTGAATCAGGGTGAGCTCGTGCAGCCATCCGATGAAGAGCAGCGCGGCCAGGTACGAGATCCAGGGCTGCCGGCGGCGCACCAGCAGGGTGGCGCAGCCCAGGGCGAGGACGACGGCGGCGGCGGGCCCGGTCAGGGAGTTGTCGGCGGCGGCAAGGCCCGGGAGGTCGAGGGCCATCAGGCCGAGGCAGCCGAGCGCGGTGAGCACGTCCACGGCCCGCGGCGACCCGGCCCAGTCCTCGGTGAGCCGGCGGCCGGAAGCCACCAGCCGGTCGAAGGCCGGGACGACGGGCTTGACGCGCATGCCCTCCATCATCCGTGGTCGGTGCTTCGGTTCGGATCGCCCCGGAATCGAAATCAGAGTGATTTAGGGCACTTCGGACAGGCGTCCGCTGTGACACGAACCCCCGCACGGGGAAGGGCTACGGCGAAGGCCCCCGCGTCGACCGACGGTGCGGGGGCCTTCACCTGTACGTACGTACCGGATGTGACGGGGACTAGGCGGCGGGCAGGCCGTCCAGCTGCGCCTGGAGCCGGGCGATGTCCGCCTCGGCCTTGGCGAGCCGGCCCTTGATCTTGTCCACGACGTTGTCCGGGGCCTTGGCGATGAACGCCTCGTTCCCGAGCTTCGCCTCGGCCTGCTGCTTCTCCTTCTCCGCGGCGCCCAGGTCCTTCGTCAGACGCTTGCGCTCGGCCGCCACGTCGATGGTGCCCGACAGGTCGAGCGCGACGGTGCCGCCGGCGACCGGGAGGGTCGCGGTGGCGCTGAAGGAGTCACCCTCCGGCTGGAGGCGCAGCAGCTGCCGGATGGCCGCCTCGTGCGCGCCCAGGGCGGTGGCGCCCAGGTCCAGACGGGCCGGAACCTTCTGGCCGTCCTGCAGGCCCTGCTCCTTGCGGAAGCGGCGGACCTCGGTGATCACCGACTGGACGGAGGCGATCTCCGCCTCGGCGGCCTCGTCGCGGAAGCCGCTGTCCTTCGGCCAGTCGGCGATGACGAGGGACTCGCCGCCGGTCAGCGTGGTCCACAGCGTCTCGGTGACGAAGGGGACGATCGGGTGCAGCAGCCGCAGCATGACGTCGACGACCTCGCCGAGGACGCGGCCGGAGACCTGCGCCTGCTCGCCGCCCGCGAAGAAGGTCGTCTTCGACAGCTCGACGTACCAGTCGAAGACCTCGTCCCACGCGAAGTGGTAGAGCGCCTCGCTGAGCTTCGAGAACTGGTAGTCCTCGTAGTACGCGTCGACCTGCGCGACCGTCTTGTTCAGCCGGGACAGGATCCAGCGGTCGGTGGCCGACAGCCGCTCGACCGGCGGCAGCTCGCCCTCGATCGTGGCGCCGTTCATCATCGCGAAACGGGTGGCGTTCCAGATCTTGTTGGCGAACTTGCTGGACGCCTGGACCCAGTCCTCGCCGATCGGGACGTCGATACCCGGGTTGGCGCCGCGGGCCAGGGTGAAGCGGACCGCGTCGGAACCGTACTTGTCCATCCAGTCCAGCGGGTTGACCACGTTGCCGAAGGACTTCGACATCTTCTTGCCGCGCTCGTCACGGACCATGCCGTGCAGGGCGATGGTGTGGAACGGCGGGGTGCCGTCCATCGCGTACAGACCGAACATCATCATCCGGGCGACCCAGAAGAAGAGGATGTCGTAGCCGGTGACCAGGACGGCGTTCGGGTAGAACTTCGCCAGGCTGTCGGTCTGCTGCGGCCAGCCGAGCGTGGAGAACGGCCACAGGCCCGAGGAGAACCAGGTGTCCAGGACGTCGGTGTCCTGGGTCCAGCCCTCGCCGGCGGGCGGCTGCTCGTCCGGTCCGACGCAGACGACCTCGCCGTTCGGGCCGTACCAGACCGGGATGCGGTGACCCCACCACAGCTGGCGCGAGATGCACCAGTCGTGGAGGTTGTCGACCCAGTCGAAGTACCGCTTCTCCATCTCCTGCGGGTGGATCTTGACCTCGCCGTTGCGGACCGCGTCACCAGCGGCCTTGGCGAGCGGGCCGACCTTGACCCACCACTGCATCGACAGACGCGGCTCGATGGTGGTCTTGCAGCGCGAGCAGTGGCCGACGGAGTGCGTGTACGGGCGCTTCTCGGCGACGATCCGGCCCTCGGCGCGCAGCGCGCCGACGATGGCGGAGCGGGCCTCCAGCCGGTCCAGGCCCTGGAAGGGGCCGTGGGCGGTGATGATCGCGTGCTCGTCCATGACCGCGAGGTTCGGCAGGTTGTGGCGCTGGCCGATCTCGAAGTCGTTCGGGTCGTGCGCCGGGGTCACCTTGACGGCGCCGGTGCCGAACTCGGGGTCGACGTGCTCGTCCGCGACGACCGGGATGCGGCGGCCGGTGAGCGGCAGCTCGATCTCGGTGCCGACGAGGTGCTTGTAGCGCTCGTCCTCGGGGTGGACGGCGACGGCCGTGTCACCCAGCATCGTCTCGGCGCGGGTGGTCGCGACGACGATGGACGCGTCGCCCTCGCCGTAGCGGATCGAGACGAGCTCGCCCTCGTCGTCCTGGTATTCGACCTCGATGTCGGAGATCGCGGTCAGGCAACGGGGGCACCAGTTGATGATGCGCTCGGCGCGGTAGATCAGCTCGTCGTCGTAGAGCTTCTTGAAGATGGTCTGAACGGCCTCGGAGAGGCCCTCGTCCATGGTGAAGCGCTCACGGGACCAGTCGACGCCGTCGCCGAGGCGGCGCATCTGGCCGGAGATCTGACCGCCGGACTCGTCCTTCCACTGCCAGACGCGCTCGACGAAGGCCTCCCGGCCGAGGTCGTGGCGGGACTTGCCCTCCTTGGCGAGCTCACGCTCGACGACGTTCTGGGTGGCGATGCCGGCGTGGTCCATGCCGGGCTGCCACAGCGTCTCGTAGCCCTGCATGCGCTTGCGGCGGGTGAGGGCGTCGATCAGCGTGTGCTCGAAGGCGTGGCCCAGGTGCAGGCTGCCGGTGACGTTGGGCGGCGGGATGACGATCGCGTACGGAGGCTTCTCGCTCTTGGCGTCCGCCTCGAAGTAACCGCGCTCTACCCAGCGCTCGTAGAGCTTCCCTTCTACCTCGGCCGGCGCGTACGTGGTCGGCAGTTCGGAGTTGGGGCTGCTGGGTGTCTGCGTGTTCTCGGTCACGGGGCACAGTTTAGAGCGGTAACAGTCCAGTCATGAAACCGGTAATCGCGGGGCCCGGCGCCCTGCCCGCGCCTGGCTTCCGTCAGGATGTGTGAAACGGATAAGCAACCTCATTGGGGGACGCGGGATGAGCTACAACCAGCCAGGGCCCTACGGACAGCAGCCTCAGCAGCCGGGACCGTACGGGCAGCAGCCCCCGCCGCCGCCGGGCCCGTACGGCCAGCCCGCCCCCCAGCCCAACCCGTACGGCCAGCCGGCCCCGCAGCCGGGCTACGGCTACCCGCAGCAGCCGGGCGTCCCCCCGCAGGGCTACCCCCAGCAGCCCCCCACGCCTGCGTACGGCTACCCGCAGCAGCAGGCCCCGTACGGCGGCCAACCCCCGAAGAAGTCCAAGGCGGGCCTGATCATCGGCGTGGTCGTCGCGGTAGCGGTGATCGCGGGCGGCGGCTGGTACCTCGTGGGCGGCGGCGGGGGGTCGGTCGCTTCCGACACCAAGGGATACAAGCTGGCCTACCCCGCTGCCGTCGACAGCTATCAGAAGGCGCCTGACGCCTCCGGCGCCCCCTCGGCGGACGCCCCGGTCACCGGTGAGGGGAAGGCGAGGGCCGAGGCGCTCGGCGTGCGGAACCCGCACAACGCGACCGCGAAGTACCAGGTCGGTACGGACGGGAAGGGTAAGCAGCTCGCGGCCAACGGCCTGTGGGGCGACGTCGCCGACCCGGAGAAGGCGGTCGACGGCTACTACGCCGGCATCGGCCAGAACAACAAGGAAACCGAGAAGCTCGGCTTCAAGTACGAGCTGGTCGGCACTCCGAAGGAGTTCACTCCGGCCGGCTTCAAGGGCGCGGTGATGAAGTGCGCCAATATCAAGATGGTCAGCACCAAGCCGGGTACGGCCAAGACGCCCAAGGACATCGAGGTGCCCTCCTGCGCCTGGGGCGACCACTCGACCCTGGTCGGCGTCAGCGCCGCCGATCCGGCCGCGGTCATGCTCGGCGGGAGCAGCGGCACGCTCGACGAGGTGGCCGCGCTGGCGGCGAAGCTCTACAACACCAGCCGCACGAAGGCCTGATCACACCGGCGGCCGACGCAAGCACTGACCTCCGTGCCCGCCGGCCGCCGCGAGTTCGGCATCACGCCGAGTTGCATGCCCCTGCCGCGTCCACTTCCCTGACACCGGCGGCGGTCAGGCCCCAGTAACACTGGATCCAGCGCCCCGGGTTGCTGTAGTTGGCACCGGTCTTACAGGCAGACTCCACCTTCGGGCCGACGATGTAGCCCCTGTCGTACAGGTAGAGCTGGCAATCGCCCTGATCGGCCGAGGCGGGTGACGCCACGACTATCGGCAGCACGACAGCCGCGAGCGCGGCGGCCATGACTCCCCCTGCGAGCTTCATCTTCTTCATACTCGATTCCCCTCCGGGTCGACGGTCCGAAGGAACAGATGATCAAGAGGGAGTACGTCGCACCAGAGCCGCATGAACAATTGTCCGATTACCGGTCGCATTCGTCCTGAACGCAGAAGGTGCGCCCCCGACCGGGGGCGCTCCTTCTGCGTACTGCTTGTCCGCCTGTCGGCTACGCCGACTTCTCGTGCGGGCCCTGGTCCTTCGGGACGATCCGGGGGACCAGCGTCGGGTTGACGTTGGAACGGACCACGTCCGCGGTGATGACCACGCGGGCCACGTCCTTGCGGGACGGGACCTCGTACATCACCGACATCAGGACCTCTTCCATGATGGCGCGCAGGCCGCGCGCGCCCGTCTGGCGGAGGATCGCCTGGTCCGCGATGGCCTCCAGCGACTCGCGCTCGAAGTCCAGCTCCACGCCGTCGAGTTCGAACAGCCGCTGATACTGCTTCACCAGCGCGTTGCGCGGCTCGATCAGGATCTGGAGCAGGGCCTCACGGTCCAGGTTGTGGACGGAGGTCAGCACGGGGAGGCGGCCGATGAACTCGGGGATCATCCCGAACTTCACCAGGTCCTCCGGCATGACCTCCTGGAACTGGTCGCTGGCCTCGATCTCGCGCTTCGAGCGGATCGTCGCCCCGAAGCCGATGCCCTTGGCGCCCGCACGCGACTCGATGATCTTCTCGAGGCCGGCGAAGGCGCCGCCCACGATGAAGAGCACGTTCGTCGTGTCGATCTGGATGAACTCCTGGTGCGGGTGCTTGCGCCCGCCCTGCGGCGGCACCGAGGCCGTCGTGCCTTCCAGGATCTTCAGGAGGGCCTGCTGCACGCCCTCGCCGCTCACGTCGCGCGTGATCGACGGGTTCTCGCTCTTGCGGGCCACCTTGTCGATCTCGTCGATGTAGATGATCCCGGTCTCGGCCTTCTTGACGTCGTAGTCGGCGGCCTGGATCAGCTTCAGCAGGATGTTCTCGACGTCCTCGCCGACGTACCCGGCCTCCGTCAGCGCCGTCGCGTCGGCGATGGCGAAGGGGACGTTCAGCATGCGGGCGAGGGTCTGCGCCAGCAGCGTCTTGCCCGAGCCCGTGGGGCCCAGGAGCAGGATGTTGGACTTGGCGAGCTCGATCGCGTCGTCCCGGCCCTGCGCGCCGCCGTTCTCGCCGGCCTGTACCCGCTTGTAGTGGTTGTAGACCGCTACCGAGAGCGCCTTCTTCGCCGGCTCCTGGCCGACGACGTAGCTCTCCAGGAACTCGTAGATCTCACGGGGCTTGGGGAGTTCCTCCCACCGGACCTCGGAGGTCTCCGCGAGTTCCTCTTCGATGATCTCGTTGCAGAGGTCGATGCACTCGTCGCAGATGTACACACCGGGTCCTGCGATGAGCTTCTTCACCTGCTTCTGGCTCTTTCCGCAGAACGAGCACTTGAGCAGGTCGCCGCCGTCACCGATGCGTGCCACGAGGTGCTTCCCCTTCGCCTGGGAGACGCCTGGTTCAGCGCTCCTGGTGCCTCATATCCGACGGTACCTTGCCGGGGGCCCCGTGCGGGGCCCCCTTGACGTGGTTCACATCTCCGAGTCCGAAGACGTGCTCACGCCAACTGGTGGCAAGGATCAGGCCTTGCTGCTCTTACGGGTGGAGACGATCTGGTCGATCAGCCCGTACGCGAGAGCGTCCTCGGCCGTGAGGATCTTGTCGCGCTCGATGTCGTCGCGGATCTTCTCGATCGGCGTCGTCGAGTGCTTGGCCAGCATGGTCTCCAGCTGGTCACGCATGCGCAGGATCTCGTTGGCCGCGATCTCCAGGTCGGAGAGCTGCTCGCGGCCGGTGCCACCGGAGGGCTGGTGGATCAGCACACGGGCGTTCGGCAGGGCCATGCGCTTGCCGGGGGTACCGGCGGCCAGCAGGACGGCGGCGGCGGAGGCCGCCTGGCCCATGCAGACCGTCTGGATGTCCGGCTTCACGAACTGCATCGTGTCGTAGATCGCCGTCAGCGCGGTGAAGGAGCCACCGGGGCTGTTGATGTAGATGGAGATGTCGCGGTCCGGGTCCATCGACTCCAGGCACAGCAGCTGCGCCATGACGTCGTTGGCGGACGCGTCGTCGATCTGCACGCCGAGGAAGATCACGCGCTCCTCGAAGAGCTTCGCGTACGGGTCGTACTCGCGCACGCCCTGCGAGGTGCGCTCGACGAAGCGCGGGATGACGTAGCGGTTGTCCACCTGCGGGCCGGTGTAGAGGCCGTTGGCGCTGGCGGAGAAGTTGTTCTGCATCTGGGTGTTCACCATCCTGGTGGCGTTCTGCGGGCTGTCGGCTGCTGCGTACTGACGGTGGGACCCTGGATCAGGCCCCGGTGCCGCCGCCGCCCGGCGCGCTGGACGCGGCCGAGATGATCTCGTCGATGAGACCGTAGTCCTTGGCCTCCTCGGCGGTGAACCAACGGTCACGGTCACCGTCGCGGATGATCGCCTCGACGGTCTGGCCCGAGTGGAACGCGGTGATCTCGGCCATCCGCTGCTTGGTGCGCAGCAGGTACTGGGCCTGGATCTTGATGTCCGACGCGGTGCCACCGATACCGGCGGAGCCCTGGTGCATCAGGATGTCGGTGTTCGGCAGCGCGAAGCGCTTGCCCTTGGCGCCACCGGTGAGCAGGAACTGCCCCATCGAGGCCGCCATGCCCATGCCGATGGTCACGACGTCGTTCGGGATGAACTGCATGGTGTCGTAGACGGCCATACCGGCCGTCACGGAGCCACCGGGGCTGTTGATGTAGAGGTAGATGTCCTTCTCCGGCTCGGCGGCCAGGAGCAGGAGCTGTGCGGTGATCTTGTTCGCGATGTCGTCGTCAACCTGCTGGCCGAGGAAGATGATGCGCTCGCCGAGCAGTCGGTTGTAGACATGGTCGCCGAGGCCGCCACCGATGGACGGCTCACCCGCGGCGTAAGGCTTCAGATTCGTCACGTATCCACCTGCTCGTCTCCGACGGCCATGTGCCGTCTCAGCGTCTCGTTCTGGGGCGCGGTCCGACCGTGCGGACGAGTCCGCCGGCGCCCGGGTACTCACGTGCCCTCGTATTCATGGACCCTAACGCGCAGGTAGGACAACGCCATCCCGCTTCCCGAACTGTTCGCTCGGAGCGCAAGCTCCGGGGGCCTTACGGGGCCTGTGCCGAAGGGCCCGGACACGACGGTGTCCGGGCCCTTCGGGGCACTGCTCAGTGGGCTTCGCCCGGGGTGTTACTTGGCCTCGTCGGCCTTGACCTCGTCGTCACCGTCGACGGCGGCCTCGACGGTCTCGACGGCCTGCTCCTCGTCCTCGTCGGACAGGTCCACGACCTCACCGTTGGTGTCGACGACCTTGGCGGCCTCGACGACGACCGCGAGGGCCTTGCCGCGGGCGACCTCGCCGACCAGCATCGGAACCTGGCCACCCTCGACCACGGCCTGGGCGAACTGGTCGGGGGACATGCCGGAGGAAGCGGCGCGGCGCATGAGGTGCTCGGTGAGCTCCTCCTGGTCGACGCCCAGCTTCTCCTTGTTGACCAGCGCGTCGAGGACGAACTGGGTCTTGATGCCCTTGATCGCCTGCTCGGAGGTCTCGGCGTCGAACTCCTCGACCGTCTTGCCCTGGAACTCCAGGTACTTCTCGATGGTCAGACCCATCTGGCCGAGCTGGTGGTGCTCCAGGTTGTGCTTGCGGGTCTGGACCTCGTCCGCGAGGAGCTTCTCGGGGATCGGGACCTCGACGAGCTCCAGCAGCTTCTCCAGGACGCGCTCCTGGGCCTGCGTGGCCTGGTCGTACTGCTTCATGTTCTCGAGGCGCTTGCGGCTGTCCGCCTTGAGGTCCTCGAGGGTGTCGAACTCGCTCGCCATCTGCGCGAACTCGTCGTCCAGCTCCGGGAGCTCCTTGGCGGAGACCTTGGTGACCTTGACGGTGACCTCGGCGTCCTTGCCCTCGGCGGAGCCGCCCTTCAGCTGCGAGGTGAAGGTGGCCTCGCCGCCGGCCTCCAGGCCGGTCACGGCCTCGTCGATGCCCTCGAGGAGCTCGCCGGAGCCGATGGTGTAGGAGACGTCGGAGGCGACGCCGTCGGGCAGCACCTCGCCGTCGACCTTGGCCTCGAGGTCGATGGTGACGACGTCACCCTCGGCGGCGGCGCGCTCGACGTCGTTGGTGGACGCGAAGCGGCCGCGCAGCTGCTCGACGGACTTCTCGACGTCCTCGTCGGAGACCTCGATGGCGTCGACCTCGACCTCGATGCCGGAGAAGTCCGGGATCTCGATCTCGGGACGGACGTCGACCTCGGCGGTGAAGGCGAGGACCTCACCGTCCTTGAGCTCGGTGATGTCCACGTCCGGCTGGCCCAGCGGGTTCAGGTCGGCCTCGTTGACGGCCTCGGTGTAGAACTTCGGGAGGGCGTCGTTGACGGCCTCCTCCAGCACCGCACCGCGGCCGAAGCGCTGGTCGATGACGCGGGCCGGGATCTTGCCCTTGCGGAAGCCCTTCACCGTGACCTGCTGGTTGATCTTCTTGTACGCCGCGTCGAGGCTGTCCTTGAGCTCCTCGAAGGGCACCTCAACAGTGAGCCGAACCCGAGTCGGGTTCAGGGTCTCCACGGCGCTCTTCACGGTTCGGTCTCCTTGTGGCTGACTGCTGGGGATTCTGCCGTCACGCTGTGATTCAGCGGTTCGGCGGACTTCGGCCCGGTACATCAGACACACGGGCACGCAGCTTGCATAGTAACCGCAAGCGGCAATCAGCCCACAACGCGATCTTGTGGAGAACACTGCTGCTGGTCGGGGTGGCCGGATTCGAACCGACGACCTTCCGCTCCCAAAGCGGACGCGCTACCAAGCTGCGCCACACCCCGTCGGTGCGACACGTAGGGTACATGCCTGGAGACACTCTGATGCGCGGGGATTCCCGAGGTATTTCGGGTGGACCTCCGCCACGGCGTCGAATGTGGTGTGCACCCACCGGGAGCGACCCGCTAGGATGCTGTCCGTGCCAAGGTCCCCGGACCTGCGGCGCGCGCGTTGCGGGTGTAGCTCAATGGTAGAGCACTAGTCTTCCAAACTAGCTACGCGGGTTCGATTCCCGTCACCCGCTCTGAAGCACAAAGGGCCAGGTCAGAGGGCGTCTCCTCAACCTGGCCCTTCGTCATTCCCGGGGCGGCGATCAGCTGCGCGTGCCCCCTGCGTGCCCATTGCGCGGTGGACCTTCCGCCGTGCGCGTGGCCCCTTTCGGCCCTTCTTCACGAACCCGCTCGGCGTGTCCGCGACCCGCCGGTCCCGATCGGCGCCGGCGTGCTGGTGGATCAGCGCGGCACGGGCGGTGCCGTGGCTCATGGGCGCCATCAACTCCCGTGCGCCGGCGCCCGTTGACGCGGCGAGCGTGTTGCCCGTGTGCCGAAGATCATGGAAATGCGGCCCCTTGATCCCGGCCTCGCGGCACGCTGTGCGCCAGAGCAGGTCGAAGTGGCTCCGGCGCGGAGTCGCGTAGGCCTTGGCTACGGTGGTGGGCCCGGTGCCGGCGGCCGGCTAGTCGGCACGCCGGCACCGTACGAGGGGCGGGGAAATCCCTGCCAGGTTGACGGCACCGAGGACCGGCTCCAAGTGGTGCCGGTCAGCTCGCGCTCCTTGATCCAGGTGGCGGCGTACAGCCCGACGGCGACCTTCCCTGCGTCAGGTCGCGCCGGTCGCCCCGGCGCATCGTGAACCGGATGGCCGCGATCGGGATCACCGTCAGCCGTGCTGGGGAGCAGCCTGAGCCGCGGCAGGCGAGCGCCGAGGTGGCATCGCCGGGATCCGCGGTCGACTCGCGCCGGGGGATGCGCAGTTGAGCCGGGTCGCGTCGCTCGTGCGGCGGATCCGGCACCGCGGGAGCCGCGGATCAGAAGAAGGGCCGACGGATCCCGTGGGCGTCGAGCGCGTTCCGCGTCGAGGGTGCGGAGCCGGGCGGCCCGCAGGGACAGCGTCCCGCGCTCGACGAGCGCGATGATCGCGCTCTCCACGACGCGCTGCTCGCCGCCGGCGAGGTAGGCGTACTCGTACACGTCGAGCACCTCCCCGCCGGTCCCCGCCCCCGTCCGCCGGTACACCTGTGCCATGCCGTCTCCCCCTTCCGGAAACCCGCCTGCATGGTCACCCGGAAGTGTCGGCTCCGGCCTTCCTTCGGCCGCACTCAGATGTTCTGTTGAGCTTCGCGGCCTCCGCCGGCGGGCGCCGCTCGGGGCCTCGTACGGCCCTGGTCGTGCCGTTGGTGCTCGGCCGACGTCGCGCACGGGCGGCTCGTGCGTGGTGGGGCGGTGCCGGGTCGGGTTCGCGGCCGGATCTGCCGGTGGGCAGCGGCGCCGCGGGTCGACCGTCCGGGGTCAGAGCTTGATGTTCGCGATCATCGTCGCGAGGGAGTTCAGGAAGCGGTTCACGTCGTCCGCGATCGAGCTGGACGCGAGGAAGAAGCCGAAGAGCGCCGCGACGATGGCGGGGCCCGTCTTGATGTGGTTGCCGCGGATCAGCACCACCAGGATGACCGCCAACAGAACCACCACTGACAGCGAAATGGCCACTACTGATCACACCTTCGGTCGTCCCCTGGTCGGCCCGGGGCGTACGGCCAGGCACACCCCCACATGGACCATCCTCCCACCAACGGGCCTCGGCTATACGCCCCGTGACGAACCGCCGTGGATCCGTTTCCGCCAACCCCCCGAGCGACAGGAATATTTCGGGCGCGGGGCACGGGTCACGGGGTGGTGAGGCCGAGGAGGGAACGGATATTCGCATACTTTACGGACAGCCGCTCGCGCGTGGGAGCGTCGAGCACGGAGAGCCGTACGGGGTCCGCGTTGTGCGCGAGGTCGGCCTCCTTGATCAGCAGGGCGCCCGGGGTGGCCAGGATGCGGGCCGCGTACCGCTCGACCGGTTCGCCCGGGCGTTTGGTGACCGCCAGGACCATGTCCTTCACCGTCTGCGGGAGGGCCGCCGCGTCCAGCCAGGTGAGGCTGAGGGCCTCGTCCTCGATGGCGTCGTGGAGCCAGGCCGCCGCCTGCTGTTCGGCGGTGCCGCCGCGCAGTCGTACGCCCTCGGCCACGGCCGCGAGGTGTTCGGCGTACGGCCGTCCGGCCTTGTCGGTCTGACCCTCGTGCGCATCGCGCGCCAGGGCCTCGACGTCGATCAGAGTCAGGGGGCTGTCCGTCATGCGATCTCCCTTGCCGCCGCGCCGAGTGCCTCCGCTGCCCGGCGTACGTCCGCCTGCGTGGTACGCCAGTTGGAGAACGCGGCGCGCAGGCCGGCGGTTCCCTCGTAGACCGTGGGAGTGACGAACACCTCGCCGGCCGCCGCCTCGCGCAGGGCGGTGAGGCGTTCCGGGGTGGGGGCCTCGGCGAGGGTGAAGCAGACGACGTTCAGGCGGACCGGGGCGAGGAGGGTGAGGGCGGGATCCTCCGCCACGGCGGCGCCCAGTGCGCGGGCGCAGGCGATGTCGCGTTCGACGATCTCCCGGTGGCCCTGGCGGCCGTACGCGCGGAGCGTGAACCAGGCGGCGAGGGCCCGCAGCCGGTGGGAGTTCTCGGGGGTGAGGTGGACGAGGTCGGGGTGCTCGCCGAGGGGGCCGAGGTAGGCGGCGGAATTCTGGAAGACACGGGCCTGCAGATCACGGCGGCGGGTGAACTGGACGGCGCTGTCGTAGGGGACGTTGAGCCATTTGTGCAGGTCGACACAGACGGAGTCGGAGGCGTCCAGGCCGTCGACGAGGTGCGCGTGCTCCGGGGAGAGCGCGGCGAAGGCGCCGAACGCGGCGTCGGTGTGCAGCCAGAAGTCGTGGCGCTCGCGCAGGGCTCGGATCGCCCGGAGGTCGTCGAAGTCGACGGTGTTGACGGTGCCGGCGTTGGCGACGACCACGGCGGGTCCGGGAGTGTCGGCCAGCGCCCGCTCCAGGGCCGCGGGGTCGACGGCCTCGCGGCCCTGCAAGGTGGGCACCCGGACCAGCGAGTTGCGGCCGAGGCCCAGGACCGAGAGGGCCTTGGCGATCGAGGAGTGCGGGGCTCCGGAGAGCACGCGGACCGGGCCGAGCGCCGCCGCGCCGTCCTCGGCGGGCGAGACGCCGAGGCGTTCGCCGAGCCATTCGCGGGCGATGGCGAGGCCGGTGGTGTTGGACATGGTGGCGCCGGAGACGAAGGTGCCGGAGTGGGCGGCGCTCAGGCCGAAGAGGTCGCGCAGCCAGCCGACGGCCTCGCGTTCGAGGTCCTGGCCGCCGCCGTCGAGGGCGGAGTTGGAGTTCTGGTCGTGGACGGCGGTGAGCCAGTCGCCGGCGAGGGCGGCCGGGGTGGCGCCTCCCGTGACGAAGCCGAGGTAGCGCGGTCCCGCGGAGGCCGACAACCGGGGCTCCCAGCGGTCGCGGAAGGCGGCGAGCGCGGCGTCCGTGCCGGTGGCGTGCTCCGGCAGGCCTTCGGGGGCGTGCGCCTCCCCGGCGGGCGGTACGGGCGGTACGACGGGACGCGCGTCCAGCGTGGCGAGCGCGTCGGCGGCTGCGGCGCGGGTGGCGTCGAGGAGTTCGGGGAGCCGGGCGAGGTCGGCGGCGAGCGTGCGGTCCATGGGGGCACGGTAGGCGCGGCCGGGCCCGAGGGGGCGGGCCAATCCACGGGGATTGGCCCGCGTGTCGTCGTAGGCTCACCGGATGATCGCGAAGCGGCGGACGAGGCGACGGATACCGGCTCTGGTCACGGCGGGGGTGCTGGCGGGCGTACTGGCGGGGGCGTCGGGGTGCTCGGCGCCGCCGGCCCCGAGGACGGCTCCCGGGCCGACCGCGGTGAGTGGGACGGTGAGGCCGGCGCCCGACCGGAGTGCGCCGACGGCGCCGACGGCCACGGCGCAGGCCTGCCCCGAGGGCGGGGTCCGGCTCGTCGAGGGGGAAGGGGACGCGGCGATGGGGCTGCGGGTGGCGGACTTCCAACTGGTCAACTGCGGTACGCAGCCGTACCTGCTGGAGGGCTACCCGCAGCTGTCGCTGCGCGACGACCGCAACGATCCGCTGGAGGTCTCGGTGGAGCACGGGTCGGCGGGGATCACCACGGGCACGCCGAACCTGGACGCGGCGCCGCAGCGGGTGACGTTGGCCCCGGGACAGGCGGCCGTCTTCGGGATCGTGTGGCGCAACCTCGTCACCGACGGCACGGTGGTGGCCACCACGGCGCGGGTCCTGGAGGTCGAGCCCCGGCCCGGCGCGCCCAGGTTGTCGCTGCGGCTCGCCTCGCCGGTGGACCTCGGGAACACCGGGAAGCTGGGGCTCGGGCCGTGGCTGCCGCTGAGCCGCTGATCCGCTGAGATGCCTCAGCCGGCGGCACCGGCGGCGGCGAAGGCCGGTGTGCGCCCGGTGGTGAGCGTGGCCATCCGGGCCGCGACGGCCGCTGCGGAGCTGCGCGGCAGCCGGTCCGCGAGCAGGCCGTCGGCGAGGAAGAGGACCTGGTCGGCGTGGGCGGCGGCGGCCGGGTCGTGGGTGACCATGACGACGGTGGCGTGCAGGGCGTCGACGGCGTCCCGGAGCAGCGCGAGGACCTCCGCCGCGGTGGTGGTGTCGAGCGCGCCGGTGGGTTCGTCGGCGAAGACCACGTCGGGCCGGGTGACGAGGGCCCGGGCGATGGCCACGCGCTGCTGCTGGCCGCCGGACAGCTCGGCGGGTCGGCGGCCGCCCTTGCCCTCCAGGCCGACGCGGGCGAGCAGCTCGGCGGCGCGGGTCCGGCCCTCGTGTGCGCAGCGGCCGCCGGCGAGCCGCATGGGGAGCAGTACGTTCTGCTCGACGGTGAGGGACGGCAACAGGTTGAAGGCCTGGAAGACGAAGCCGAGGCGGCTGCGGCGGAGTTCGGTGAGCTCGTTCTCGTTCATCGCGGTGATCTCGGTGCCGCCGAGCCGTACGGAGCCCTCGGTGGGGAGGTCGAGTCCGGCGGCGCACTGCAGGAAGGTGGACTTGCCGGAGCCGGAGGGTCCCATGACGGCGGTGAAGCTGCCGCGCGGCAGGCTGAGGTCGATCCCGCGCAGCGCGTGCACGGCGGAGCCCCCGCGTCCGTAGGCCCGCCGTACGCCGCGCAGCTCCACGGCGGCCGTGGTGTCGTACCGCTCCCGCGGCTCCTGCGAGGTCTGCCGGTGTCGCCGCTCGCTCCGTCGGAGCCCCATGGTGTGCCGCCTCTCGCCGCCGTCCTGATCGTGACGCCGACGCTACGGATCATGGTGGGGCGGCGGCCATGACGCCGCCCGGCGGACCGGTGGTGGGGCAAACCCCACCCCGCGGTCAGGCGGAGCGGCGGATGAGCAGCAGGGCGCGGTCGTCGTTGACGTCCTTGGCGACCTTCTCGATCAGGTGCCAGGCCGCGCCGTCCCAGCCGGAGGCGACGTAGCGGTCGGCCTCACCGGTGAGGCGGTCGATGCCCTCGCTGATCTCCCGGTCGGAGGTCTCGACCAGGCCGTCGGTGAAGAGCATCAGGACGTCGCCGGGGCGCAGGTTGCCGCGGGCCGGGGTGAATTCGGCGCCGTCGTAGACGCCGAGGAGGGGGCCCTCGCCGGACTTCTCCTGCCAGCGGCCGGTGCCCGCCGAGAGTTGCAGGGCGGGGAGGTGGCCGGCCGAGAGGAGTTCGTAGTCGCCGGTCTCCAGGTCCAGGACGAGGTGGATGGAGGTGGCGAAGCCCTCGTCCCAGTCCTGGCGGAGCAGGTAGCCGTTGGCGGCGGGCAGGAAGCCGTGGGCGGGCAGCGCGCCGAGCAGCCCGCCGAACGCTCCGGACAGCAGCAGGGCCCGGGAGCCGGCCTCCATTCCCTTGCCGGAGACGTCGGTCAGGACGATCTCCAGGGTCCGGCCGCCGTTGGTGCGGGCCGCGACGACGAAATCGCCGGAGAAGGACTGGCCGCCGGCGGGGCGCAGGGCCATCTCGCGGTGCCAGCCGCGCGGCAGGGCGGGCAGTTTGCTCTGTACGCGGATGCGTTCGCGCAGGTCGAAGAGCATGGTGCCGCCGCGCCGCCAGGGCACGCCGACGCGACTGCGGAACTGGGCGATGACCAGGCCGAAGAATCCGCAGGCCGCGACCACCAGCACGGTGCCGGGGGTGACGCGGGCCGGGCCTTGGGTGTACGGGCCGAGTACCAGGGCCTCGACGATCAGGGCGGTCGCGGAGGCGGCGTAGAGGGCGAGGAGGCTGGCGGGGCGCAGCAGCAGGCCACCGGCGACGATCGGCAGGACGAGCGCCGACGGCGAGAACCAGACCGGCAGCATCATCGTGCCGCAGGCGATGGCGGGGACGGTGAGCAGCAGCCCGCCGAAGGCGAGCCAGTCGGAGCCGTCGCCGCGGAAATAGTCGACGGCTGATTTACGCAGGGCTGTGCGGCTCCGGTGCGACAGCATGCGCATCCGGGCCATGAGGGATTCCACGCGTGCTCCGGCCATTGCTTCGGGACCTTATCCATCCTGGCTGTGGATGCGCAGGGGTACCCCCGGACCAGGGGTTGACGGGCGCCCGAAAACAGGTCGACTGAGGCGGAATGCCCTGCTAGGGATGGGCACATGACTCTGGAGATGCGCGTATTACGGACTGATGAGTGGGATGTCTGGTACGACCAGCTGGAACTGGCATTCGGGGGTGTCCCGGAAGCTCCCGAGGAGCGGGAGCTGTGCAAGTCGCTGACGGACACCGATCGCTCGCTCGGCGTCTGGGACGGTGACGCCTGCGTGGGCTCGGCCGGTGCCTTCACCTTCCGGCTGTCCGTGCCGGGCGGGGCGATCGTCCCGGCGGCCGGTGTCACGGCGGTGGGCGTCTCCCCCACCCATCGCCGGCGCGGGGTGCTCACCTCTTTGATGCGGCGCCAGCTCGACGACATCCGGGCGGGCGGCGAACCGCTCGCCGTGCTGACGGCCTCGGATCCGGCGATCTACGGGCGTTTCGGCTACGGCACGGCCGCCTACGCCCTGGCGGTGGAGATCGACACGACCCGCGTCCGGTTGTCCGTGCCGCCGGGGACGGACGGGATCCGGCTGCGGCTCGTGGATCCGAGCCAGGCGCTGGCCGACTGCGAGCGGGTCTACGCGGCGCTGGTCGCCACCCGGCCGGGCATGCTCGCCCGGCAGCCGGGCTGGGAAGGAGCGCCGCTGATGGACCCGCCCTCGAGGCGCGGCAACGGGTCTTCGCTGAAGTGCGTGGTCGCCGAGCGGGAGGACGGAGAGGTGGTCGGGTACGCCCGCTATCGGGTCAAGGGCGACTGGGACCAGACGGGTGCGGACGGCAAGGTCGAGGTGAGCGACCTCGACGCGCTGGACCCGGCGGCGTCCGCGGCCCTGTGGCGCTACCTGTTCTCGATCGACCTGACCTGGACGGTACGGGCGCCGCGCCGGCCGGTGGACGACCCGGTGCTGCACCTGGTGAGCGACATCCGGCGGGCGCGGCCGCGCACCCGGGACTCGTTGCACGTACGGCTGGTGGACCTGGCGGCGGCGCTGGAGGCGCGGACGTACGGGGCGCCGATGGACGTGGTCGTGGCGGTGGCGGACGCGTTCTGCCCCTGGAACGAGGGGCGGTGGCGGCTGGTCGTGGACGCCAAGGGTGTGGCCCGCTGCACCCGGACCGAGGAGCCTGCGGACCTGGAGCTGTCGGTACGGGAGCTGGGGTCGGCGTACCTGGGCGGGATCACCCTCACCTCGCTGGCCGCGGCCGGCTTGGTGCGGGAGCTGCGGCCGGGCGCGCTGACGGAGGCCTCGCGGGCCTTCGCCGGGGACGTGGCGCCCTGGCTGCCGCACGGCTTCTGATCCACCCGCGTCAGCGGGACCGGCTGCCGGTCCTGCGTCAGCGGGACTGGCAGCCGGGGCACCAGAAGAGGTTGCGGGCGGCGAGGTCGGCGGTGCGGATCTCGCCCCCGCAGATGTGGCAGGCCATGTTCGCCCGCCGGTAGACGTACACCTCGCCGCCGTGGTCATCGACGCGGGGCGGCCGGCCCATCGCCTCGGGCAGGTGCTCGTCGCGGACGGTGTCGATGCGGTTGTTGCGCACGCCCTCGCGCATCAGGGCGGCCAGGTCGGCCCACATGGCGTCCCACTCGGCGCGGGTGAGGTCCTTGCCCAGGCGGTACGGGTCGATGCCGTGCCGAAAGAGGACCTCGGCGCGGTAGACGTTGCCGACGCCCGAGACGACCTTCTGGTCCATGAGCAGGGCGGCGACGGTGGTGCGGGAGCGGGAGATACGGGCCCAGGCGCGGTCGGGGTCGTCGCCGCCTCGCAAGGGGTCCGGGCCGAGCCGGTCGCTTATCGCCCGCTTCTCCTCGTCGGTGATCCACGCGCAGGTGGTGGGGCCGCGCAGGTCGGAGAAGTGGTCGTCGTTGGCCAGGCGCAGCCGGACGGTGTCGGTGGGCGGCGGGGCGGGCGCGGGCCCGATCGCGTACTTGCCGAAGAGTCCGAGGTGGATGTGGATCCACCCGCTCTCCTCGAAGCCGAGGAAGAGGTGCTTGCCGTGGGCGTCGACGCCGTCCAGGATCCGGCCGTCGAGCAGGGCCGCGCTCTCGGCGAACCGTCCCTGGGGGCTGCTGACGGCGACCTCCCACCCGGCGAAGCGCGTCAGGTGGTCCTCGGCGAGGCGGTGGATCGTATGCCCTTCGGGCACGGCGCTGCTCCTCGGAGAAGGCTTCGGGGAATGAAAGAGCCGTGCCACCCGTCCTCGGGCGGCACGGCCTGCGGCGGGATCAGCCCTGCGGGTGGTGGGCCGGGATCGGGGGGAGCTCGCCGGTGGTCTCGTAGGCGGAGAGCATCTCGATGCGGCGGGTGTGGCGCTCCTCGTCGGAGTACGGGGTCGCCAGGAAGGCCTCGATGAAGCTGACGGCCTCGTCCTGCGTGTGCATCCGGCCGCCGACGGAGATGACGTTGGCGTTGTTGTGCTCACGGCCGAGCTGGGCGGTCTGGACGCTCCAGGCCAGGATGGCGCGGACGCCCTTGACCTTGTTCGCGGCGATCTGCTCCCCGTTGCCGGAGCCGCCGATCACGATGCCGAGGCTGCCGGCGTCGGCGGCGGTCTTCTCCGCGGCGCGGAGGCAGAACGGCGGGTAGTCGTCCACCGCGTCGTAGATGTGGGGCCCACAGTCGACGGGCTCGTGGCCGTTGTTCTTGAGCCAGTCCACCAGGTGGTTCTTGAGCTCAAAGCCGGCATGGTCGGATCCGAGGTACACGCGCATGGGACGAGTGTGGCACGAGGAGGCCCGCCGGCCCGCAGCGGGTGTCGCGTAAGTCACTTCTAAAGCTCAAGTAAACCCAAAGAACGCAGATGGGACAGGGCGGGACGGCGCCCTGGACGTTCACACCAAGGCAACGATCCGGATTGAGGTCTTCCGTCCTGCGTTCATCTCAGGTTTGAATGCCGGGGCTCGCAACCCGAGAACCTAAGGATCCGTCCATGAGCTCCACGACGACCCTTCAGAAGGAAGGCGGCCCCACCGGGAACCCCGGTGACGGCCAGCCCTCCGACGGTCTGAAGGCCGGTCTCAAGAACCGCCACCTGTCCATGATCGCCATTGGCGGCGTCATCGGCGCCGGCCTCTTCGTCGGTTCCGGTGGCGGCATCGCCAAGGCCGGCCCCGCCATCCTGATCTCCTACGCGCTCGTCGGCGCGATGGTCGTCTTCGTGATGCGCATGCTCGGCGAGATGGCCGCCGCCAGCCCGAACTCGGGCTCCTTCTCGGCCTACGCCGACCGCGCGCTCGGCCGCTGGGCGGGCTTCTCCATCGGCTGGCTCTACTGGTTCTTCTGGGTCGTCGTACTCGCGGTGGAGGCCACCGCCGGTGCGGCCATCCTGGAGAGCTGGATCCCGGCCGTCCCGCAGTGGGCCTGGGCCCTGATCGTGATGGCGGTGCTGACCGCCACCAACCTCGGCTCGGTCGCCTCCTACGGTGAGTTCGAGTTCTGGTTCGCGGGCATCAAGGTCGTCGCCATCGGCGCGTTCGTGATCGTCGGCATGCTGGCCGTCTTCGGCCTGCTGCCGGGCTCGGACAACCCGGGCGCGGGCTTCGCGCACCTCACCGACGCCGGCGGGTTCTTCCCCAACGGCTACGGCGCCGTCCTCACCGGTGTGCTGATGGTCGTCTTCTCCTTCATGGGAAGCGAGATCGTCACCCTGGCGGCCGGCGAGTCGGAGAACCCCCGCAAGGCGGTCACCCGGGCGACCAACTCCGTCATCTGGCGGATCGGCGTCTTCTACCTCGGCTCGATCTTCATCGTGCTGACCCTGCTCCCGTGGAACGACAAGTCGATCACCGAGAAGGGCTCGTACGTCGCCGCCCTGGACTCGATCGGCATCGCGCACGCCGGCACGATCATGGAGGTCATCGTCCTGACCGCCGTGCTGTCCTGCCTGAACTCGGGCCTCTACACCGCCTCCCGCATGGCCTTCTCGCTCGGTGAGCGCGGTGACGCCCCCAAGGCGTTCGCCAAGGTCAACTCCCGCGGTGTGCCGGTGGCCGCGATCCTGGGCTCCACGGTCTTCGGCTTCGTCGCCGTCTACTTCAACTACGCGTTCAAGGACACGGTCTTCAACTTCCTCCTGAACTCGTCCGGCGCCATCGCGCTCTTCGTCTGGCTGGTGATCTGCTTCACCCAGCTGCGGATGCGCGGGATCCTGGTCCGCGAGGCCCCGGAGAAGCTGACCGTGAAGATGTGGCTCTTCCCGTGGCTGACCTGGGCCACCGCCGCCCTGATCATGTTCGTGATCGGCTACATGTTCGTGGACGACGCCAACCGCGAGGTGGTCACCCTGTCCACGCTGGTCGCCGGCGTCGTCGTGCTCGTCGGCGTGGTGCTGGACCTCCGCCGCAAGAAGGCCCTGCAGGGCTGATCGCACGTGCACGTACGCCGGAGCCCGGCCCGCCTTCACAAGGCGGGCCGGGCTCCGGTGCGTATCAGGGACCGCCGCTCAGCCGCGGCGGCCGACCAGCTTCCAGGCGGCGGGCAGGGCGCCCATGGCCAGCGCGGCCTTGAGGGCGTCGCCGATCAGGAACGGGACCAGGCCCTTCGCGACGGCCACGCCGAGGGACATCCCGGTGGCGGCCATCAGGTACGGCACGCCCACCGCGTAGATCACGGCCGAGCCCAGCACCATCAGGCCGGCCGTACGCAGCACCGAGCGGTCGCCGCCGCGCCGCGCGAGGGCGCCGACGACGGTGGCGGCGAGCAGCATGCCGAGCACGTAGCCGAAGGAGGCGCCGCCCGCGCCGGAGGTCCCGCCCGCGAACCACGGCACACCGGCCATGCCGACGAGGGCGTACAGCGCCAGCGACAGGAAGCCGCGGCGGGCACCGAACGCGGTGCCGACGAGCAGCGCGGCGAAGGTCTGGCCGGTGACGGGGACCGGGGAGCCGGGAACGGGAACCGCGATCTGGGCGGCCAGCCCGGTGAGCGCGGCGCCGCCGACGACGAGGGCGATGTCGCGGACGCGGCTCGCGGGCAGCAGATCGGCGAGGACGGCGCCGGGCCGGAGGGAGACGGAGGCAGTGCTCATCGGGAGGCTCCACGGGAAGGGGGTGGCGGGACGATCACCGACGCTAGTGCGCGCTCCCCCGCCGCCCCACCGTCGCCCGGGACAAAGCCGCCCTCCCCACTTTGGTGGGGATACCACAAACCCTGCACACCACCCTCGACCCGACGTGATCCTCGTCACGAGGAAGATCGGACAACACGTCCGTTTTGCACGGACGACCGCCACTCAGCCAGACTGTAGGGTCCCGCCAATCCTGACGCGGAGCCCCCACCGCCGCTGGGCCGAACGAGAGTACGAGCACCCTTCATGCGCGAGCGCCTGGAAGAAGCACCTCCCACGACGGGCGACCTGCCCGCGGAACCCCTCAGCCACAGCCTCAAGCAGCGCCACCTGACCATGCTGGGCCTCGGCGGCGTCATCGGCGCCGGGCTCTTCGTCGGCTCCGGCGCCGGTATCGGCATCGCCGGTCCCGCGATCATCTGCTCCTATCTGCTCGCGGGTGTCCTCGCGATGCTGGTGATGCGGGCGCTGGGCGAGATGTCGGCCGCGATGCCCGCCTCGGGCTCCTTCTCCGTGTACGCGGAGCGGGCCCTCGGGCGCTGGGCCGGTTTCTCGGCGGGCTGGCTGTACTGGTTCCTGCTGGTCGTGGTGCTGGCCGTGGAGGCCACCGGCGCGGCGAAGATCGCGAACGGCTGGCTGCCCTCGGTCGACCAGTGGGTCTGGGTGCTGCTGTTCATGGTGGTCTTCACCGTGAGCAACCTGGCCGCCGTGAAGAACTTCGGCGAGTTCGAGTTCTGGTTCGCCGCGCTCAAGGTCGGCGCGATCGTGCTCTTCCTGATCCTGGGCACCCTCGCGGTCTTCGGCCTGCTCCCGGACACGGAGCCGGTCGGCATGGCCAACCTCACCGGCCAGGGCGGCTTCTTCCCCGAGGGCTTCGGCGGTGTGGTCGCCGGCATGCTCGCCGTCATCTTCGCCTTCGGCGGCCTGGAGGTCGTCACCATCGCGGCCGCCGAGTCGGACGACCCGGCGCGGTCGGTGTCCCGGGCGGTGCGCAGCGCGGTGTGGCGCATCCTCTTCTTCTACGTCGGCTCGATGGTGGTCATCGTGACCCTGCTGCCGTGGAACTCGCTGAAGCCGGGCGAGAGCCCCTACGTCGCGGTCCTCGACTCGATCGGCATCCCGGCGGCCGGGCAGATCATGAACATCGTGGTGTTCGTGGCGCTGCTGTCGGCACTCAACGCGAACCTGTACGGGTCCTCGCGGATGGTCTTCTCACTGGCCGAGCGCCGTGAGGCGCCGCAGGCACTGCTGAAGGTCTCGGGCGGCGGGGTGCCGCGCCGGGCGGTGTTCGCGTCGGTGGCCTTCGGCTTCGTGTCGGTGGTGCTCAACCTGCTGTGGCCGGAGACGATCTTCCTCTACATGCTCAACGCGGTCGGCGCGGTGCTGCTGTTCGTGTGGGCGCTGATCGCCGTCTCGCAGCTGAAGCTGCGCCGCCGGATCGAGCGGGACATGCCCGAGCGGCTGACCCTGCCGATGTGGCTGTTCCCGTACGCGACCTGGGCGGCGCTGCTCGGGATGGCGGCGGTGCTGGTCCTGATGCTGTTCGACGATGCGGCGCGGCCCCAGCTGCTCTGGTCCACGGGCGCGGCCGCGCTGGTCCTGGCCGTGGCGTGGATCCGGGAGCTCCGGGCCCGCAAGGCCTGACGCAGGACACGGAGAGGAGGACCCCGGTGCCACGGCACGGGGGTCCTCCTCTTTTCTTTCCCGGGCCGGTTTTCTTTCCCGGGCCGGCGCGGACGTGGGGCGTGTACGGGGGTGATCACGAACCGTGAGCCGAATGTCCGAATATCGGACGCATGACGTCCGGCGATCGGACACTCGGCAGACTGGCGCACCTCATCACGTCCCCTCGCACAACCGGACAGGCACACCCCCAATGAGTCAGAGCACCCTGACACCGCCCGAAGCACCGCATACCGACGCCGGATCACCCCTCGGCAACGGACTCAAGCAGCGCCACCTCTCGATGATCGCCCTCGGCGGTGTCATCGGCGCCGGACTCTTCGTAGGCTCCGGCGCGGGCATCGCGGCCGCGGGCCCCTCGATCGTGCTCGCGTACGCGGCGTCCGGGCTGCTCGTGATGTTCGTGATGCGGATGCTCGGCGAGATGTCCGCCGCCAACCCCGCCTCGGGCTCCTTCTCCGTGCACGCGGAGCGCGCGATCGGCCCCTGGGCCGGATTCACCGCCGGCTGGATGTTCTGGACCCTGCTCTGCGTGGGCGTGGCCATCGAGGGCATCGGCGCGGCGCACATCATGACCGGCTGGTTCCCGGGCACCCCCTCCTGGATGTGGGTGCTGGTCTTCATGGCGCTGTTCTGCGGCTCCAACCTCGCCGCCGTCTCGAACTTCGGCGAGTTCGAGTTCTGGTTCGCCGCCCTCAAGATCGGCGCGATCGCGCTCTTCCTGGGCCTGGGCGTCCTCGCCGTGCTCGGCCTGCTGCCCGGCACGGACTCCCCCGGCGCCGCCAACCTGCTGCACGACGGCGGCCTCCTGCCCCACGGCGTGGACGGCCTGCTCGTCGGACTGCTCGCCTCCGTCGTCGCGTACGGCGGACTGGAGACGGTGACCATCGCGGCCGCCGAGTCCGAGAACCCGGTCCAGGGCGTGGCCAAGGCCGTGCGGACCACCATGTGGCGGATCGCGATCGTCTACGTGGGCTCCATGCTGGTCATCGTCACCCTCCTGCCGTGGAACGACCCGGCGGTCACGGCGGACGGCCCGTACGCCGCGACCCTGGACCGCCTGGGCATCCCGGCCGCCGGCGAGATCATGAACGTGGTCATCCTGATCGCCCTGATGTCCGCGATGAACGCCAACATCTACGGCTCCTCGCGCATGGCCTACTCCCTCGTCTCCCGCGGCCAGGGCCCGAAGGCGCTGGGCAAGGTCAGCGGCCGGGTGCCGCGCCGGGCGGTCCTCGCCTCCTGCGGCTTCGGCTTCGTCACCGTGCTGCTGTCCTACTGGTACCCGGAGACCCTGTTCGCCTGGCTGCTGAACATGGTGGGCGGGGTCATCCTGGTCGTCTGGGGCTTCATCGCCGTCTCGCAGTTCGTGCTGCGCCGCCGGCTGGAGCGCGAGGCCCCCGAGAAGCTGGTCGTGAAGATGTGGGGCTTCCCGTATCTGACCTGGGTGGCGCTGGCCGGGGTGGCCGGGGTCCTGGTGCTGATGGCCCTGGGTGAGGACACGCGCGTCCAGGTGATCTTCACCGGCGGGCTCACCGTCGCCCTCGCGGTGACCGGTTACGTGATGCAGCGCCGGGCGGCGGGACGGGCCTGACGGCTCGTCGGAAGACGAAGGCGGGCCCCGTGCGAAGACACGGGGCCCGCCTTCGTCGTTCAGAGGTAACCCTTACATGTGGCCTGGAATAGATACTGCTAGCGTGCAGTTGCGCATTGATTGCAATAAGCAGTTGGCACGCCGAGGGGACCGGATAACACGCATGGCCATCTACACGCTTCCTGAGCTTCCGTACGACTACGCGGCACTGGAGCCGGTGATCAACCCGCAGATCATCGAGCTGCACCACGACAAGCACCACGCGGCCTACGTCACGGGCGCCAACAACACGCTGGAGCAGCTGGCGGAGGCGCGCGACAAGGAGAACTGGGGCGCCCTCAACGGCCTGGAGAAGAACCTCGCGTTCCACCTCTCCGGCCACATCCTCCACAGCATCTACTGGCACAACATGGCCAGCCCGAAGACCGGCGAGGGCGGCGGCGAGCCCACCGCGGCCGACGGCCTGGGTGACCTGGCCGACGCGATCACCGAGTCCTTCGGCTCCTTCGCGAAGTTCAAGAAGCAGCTGACCTTCGCCTCCTCCGCCACGCAGGGCTCCGGCTGGGGCGTGCTCGCGTACGAGCCCGTCAGCGGCCGTCTGGTCGTCGAGCAGGTCTACGACCACCAGGGCAACGTGGGCGTGGCCAGCACCCCGATCCTGGTCTTCGACGCCTGGGAGCACGCCTTCTACCTTCAGTACAAGAACCAGAAGGTGGACTTCATCGAGGCCATGTGGAACGTCGTCAACTGGCAGGACGTCTCCAAGCGCTACGCCGACGCCAAGGCGAACACCCCGCTGCTGATCCCCGCCAAGGGCTGATCGCAGCGCCACAAGCCCGTCCGCCTCGTGATCGTCTTCTCAACCTTCACCGGCGGGCGTGTCGAACGGAAGACCCCCGTGAGGACGTGACTCACGGGGGTCTTCCGTAGGGTGCGCCGGCCGGGCCGGCGGGTCCGCCTACTCGAAGGACGGGCCCTTGGTGCGGGTGCGCTTGATCTCGTAGAAGCCCGGGGTCGAGGCGACGAGCAGGGTGCCGTCCCAGAGCCGGGCGGCGGCGTCGCCGCGCGGGGTCGGGGTGACGACCGGACCGAAGAAGGCCACATCGCCCTCGGCACCCGGAACGGAGATCACCGGGGTGCCGACCTCCTGGCCCACCCGGTCGATCCCGTCGTTGTGCGAGGCCCGCAGCACCTCGTCGTACTCGTCCGAGTCGGCGTACGCGAGCAGCTCGGCCGGCAGGCCGACCTCGGCCAGCGCCTCGGCGATCACCTCGCGGGTCGGGCCCTTCTCGTCGTTGTGTATGCGGGTGCCGAGCGCGGTGTAGAGCTTGCCGGTGACTTCCTCACCGTGCTTCTGCTGCGCCGCGATCACCACGCGCACCGGGGCCCAACCCTTGGGGCCGAGCAGCTCGCGGTAGGTCTCGGGCAGCTCGTCGAGCTTGTTCTCGTTGAGCACCGCGAGGCTCATCACGTGCCAGCGGACCTCGACGTCGCGGACCTTCTCGACCTCGACCATCCAGCGGGACGTCATCCAGGCCCAAGGGCAGAGCGGGTCGAACCAGAAGTCGACCGGGGTCTTCTCGCGCACCTGGGTGTCGGTCATGTCTCTCCTCAGTCTCGGCATGCGTCGCAAAAGGGCATCAGTGGGCTCACGTTCCTCGTCACCAACCAGTACCGGGTGACGCTCATTCCCTCGTGCGAGGATTCGACACAAGAACGCGATCACGCACGAAGGAGTGCATGTGCCCGGAGAGAATCTGTCCCGCGACGAGGCCCGCGAGCGGGCCGAGCTGCTGTCCGTCGACGGGTACGAGGTGGTCCTCGACATCCGGTCCGCGGTGGACGAGGCCGAACCGGCCGAGGGTCCGCGGACCTTCCGCTCGGTGACGACGATCCGCTTCCGGGCGGCGGGCACCGGCGCCTCCACCTTCGCGGACCTGATCGCGCCCTCGGTGAACGCCGTGACCCTGAACGGGCGCGCGCTGGACGTGGCCGCGGTCTTCGACGGCGCCCGGATCGCCCTCGAGGGCCTGGCCGCCGAGAACGTCCTCGTGGTCGACGCGAACTGCGCGTACAGCCGGACGGGCGAGGGCCTGCACCGCTTCGTGGACCCGGAGGACGGCGAGGTCTACCTCTACACCCAGTACGAGCCGGCCGACGCGCGGCGGGTGTACGCGAACTTCGAACAGCCCGACCTGAAGGCCCCGTACCGCTTCGAGGTGACGGCTCCCGACGGCTGGCAGGTGTGGAGCAACGGCGCGGAGGAGTCCCGCGAGGCCGGTGTCCGGCGGTTCGCGGAGACCGCGCCGATCTCCACGTACATCACGTGCGTGGTCGCGGGCCCCTACCACTACGTGACGGACTCCTACACGCGCGGGGACCTGACCATCCCGCTGGGCGCGATGTGCCGCAAGGGTCTGGCGAAGCACTTCGACGCCGATGACATCTTCCTCATCACCAAGCAGGGCTTCGACCTGTTCCACGAGCTCTTCGACTACCCGTACCCCTTCGGCAAGTACGACCAGGCCTTCGTGCCGGAGTACAACCTGGGCGCGATGGAGAACCCGGGGATGGTGACCTTCCGCGAGGAGTACATCTTCCGCGGCAAGGTCACGCAGGCCTCGTACGAGGCGCGCGCGAACGTCATCCTGCACGAGATGGCGCACATGTGGTTCGGCGACCTGGTCACCATGAAGTGGTGGGACGACCTGTGGCTGAAGGAGTCCTTCGCCGACTTCATGGGCTCCTTCGGGCTGGTCGAGGCCACCCGCTTCGACCAGGCGTGGATCACCTTCGCCAACCGCCGCAAGTCATGGGCCTACCGGGCCGACCAGCTGCCGTCCACGCACCCGATCACGGCCGACATCCGTGACCTGGAGGACGCCAAGCTGAACTTCGACGGCATCACCTACGCCAAGGGCGCCTCGGTGCTCAAGCAGCTGGTCGCCTACGTGGGACGGGAGGCCTTCCTGGAGGGCGCCCGGCGCTACTTCAAGGCCAACGCCTACGGGAACACCACGCTCGACGACCTGCTGTCGGTGCTCGCGGAGGTCTCCGGTCGGGACATGGCGACATGGTCGCGGGCCTGGCTGCAGACCGCCGGTGTGAACGCGCTGACCCCGGTGCTCACCTACGACGCGGGCGGCCGGGTGACGGAGCTGGCCGTCGTGCAGGAGGGCGACGAACTGCGTCCGCACCGGGTCGCGGTGGGCCTGTACCGGCTGGAGTCCGACGGGACCCTGGCCCGCTACGCGCGGGCCGACGCGGACGTGTCGGGCGCGCGGACGGTCCTCACGGAGCTGGCGGGCACGGAGCGGCCCGACCTGGTCCTGGTCAACGACGAGGACCTCACCTACTGCAAGATCCGCTTCGACGAGGGCTCGCTGGAGACCCTGCGGGCACACCTCGGGGACCTGACGGACCCGCTCGCGCGGGCCCTGAGCTGGTCGGCGCTGTGGAACCTGACGCGCGACGGCCTGATGCCGGCGCGCGACTTCGTCTCGCTGGTCCTCGCGCACGCGGGCCGCGAGAGCGACGTCGGCGTCCTGCAGATGCTGCACACGCAGGCCCTGACCTCGGTCACCCACTACGCCGCCCCGGACCGGCGCGAGCAGGGCGGCCGGGAGTTGGCGGCGGGCGCGCTGCACGAGCTGCGGATCGCGGCGCCGGGGTCCGAGCACCAGCTGACGTGGGCCCGCTTCTTCGCGGCGAGCGCGGCGACGGAGGGCGACTTCCAGCTGCTGCTGGGGCTGCTGGAGGGCTCGGCCCGGATCGACGGGCTGGAGGTGGACCAGGAGCTGCGCTGGGACTTCCTGCTGCCGCTGGCCGCGCACGGGGTGGTGGACGAGGGCGTGCTGGCCGCCGAACTGGCGCGCGACGACACGGCCTCGGGCAAGCGGCACCAGGTGCGGTGCCTGGCGGCGCGGCCCTCGCAGGCGGTGAAGGACCAGGCGTGGGCGGCGGTGGTCGAGTCGGACGCGCTGTCGAACGCGCTGGTGGAGGCGACGATCGCGGGCATGCAGCAGTCCTCGCAGCGGGGCCTGCTCGCGGAATTCGCGGGGCCCTACTTCGAGGTGATCGAACGGGTGTGGGCGGACCGGTCGATCCAGATCGCGATGGACGTGGTGAAGGGGCTGTACCCGTCGCTGCAGGGTGACTCCGCCACGCTGGAGGCCACCGACGCCTGGCTGTCGGCCCACTCGGAAGCGGCTCCGGCCCTGCGCCGGCTGGTCCTGGAGTCGCGCGACGACCTGGCCCGGGCCCTTGCCGCCCAGCGGTGCGACGCGGCGGCGGGCAACTGACCTGCGGCGCCGCTGCGGGGGCACCGCCCCCGAACCCCCGGTCCTCAAACGCCGGACGGGCTGAAGGATTCAGCCTCGCCGGCGTTTGAGGCGCGGGGTCCGGCGCGGAGCCCCGGGAAACGGCGCCGGGCCGGTCCGCCACACGGGCGCACCCCATCGGCAGTCGAACGCCCGTACTTTAGCCCCAGCTTGTCCGGATTTGTCGACGAGCGTGTAACAGGGGTTAGCAGGGCCATGGCCTGAGGGAATCACCGCGTCATGAACCACAACGCACCCCTCCCCCTCGCCCACCTCACCGGCAGCCGCCCCCGCGTGCTGACCCTCGCGCAGCTGCGCGAGCACGGCGTGACCGCCTCCGACGCGGCCGAGCGACCCTGGCAACAGATCCTGCCCGGGGTGTTCCTGCTCCACCCCGGTCCCGCGACCAGTGAGGAGCGGCTGCACGCGGCGTTGCTGTACGCGGAGCGGCGCGGCGGTGGCGAGGCCATGATCACCGGGCTGGCGGCGCTCGCCCTGTACCGGTTCAACTCCGCGCCCCCGCTGCTCGCCCTCTCGCACATCGACGTCCTCGTGCCCGGCACCCGGCGACTGCGCTCCACCGGGGACGTGCGGATCGTACGGACGCACACCCCGCCGCGGTCCCAGGAGGTGACCGGGCTGCCGGTGGCTCCCGTCGCGCGGGCCGTCGCCGACGCCGTCACCCAGCTCTCCGACGCCGGCACCGTGCGCCGCCTGCTGAGCGAGGCCGTCCGCGGCGGCCACTGCGAACCGGCCGCCGTCGTCCGGGAGCTGACCGTGGCCCGACTGCTGAACCGGCCGCACGTGGTCGACGCCGTCGAGTCGCTGCTCGCGGAGGGGCGGGCCATCGCCGAGGACCGGCTGTACCACGTCGTACGCGGCTACGAGCTCCCCGACCCGGTCTGGCACGTCGACCTGCGCCTGCCCGGCGGCCCGCACCTCGGCGGCGTGGACGCGTACTGGCCCGAGCACTCCGTCGCCGTGGAGATCGACACCCGCGCCCCGCGCCAGGGCGAGGACGAGCAGTGGTCCGAGTCCGTGCGCAAGCGCGAGACGCTGGAGCGGCTCGGGGTGACCGTCATCCACATCACCCCGCGCAAGCTCCGTGACTGGCCCGAGCAGCAGGCCGCGGTCATCCGGACCGCCCTGACCGCCGCCGACGACCGGGAACCCGCCGCCTACCTGGTCGTACTGCCCAGGTGAGGCGAGTACTCCGGGGTGCTCCAGAGCAGCCGCCCCGGGTGCACGCTCTCCACCACCGACTCCACCCGGAAGCGGGTGCGGCGGCTCCCGTCGGCCCCGAACTCCGTCCGGGCCCGGCCGCTGAGCTGAAGGACCGCCCCGCTCTCCCAGTCCGGGAAGAGCAGCCCGGCCCGTGGATCGGCCGTCAGGTTCCCCAGCGTCAGGAACATGGCGTTGCCCGCGTAGTCCGGCCAGGCCAGTTCGACCGGCGAGAGCACCTCCACGAAGCCCGGCAGCCCGCCCCGGTGACTGGCGTCGACCCCGTCCGCCTCCGCCGTGGTGGCGATGAAGAAGGTGTCGGCGTCCCGTACGGTCCGCCGCTGGTCGGGGGTCAGCGCCTCCCCGCGCCGGACCACACCCGCCCCCTGCCGGGCGAGCTCCAGCGGCTGCCGCCGCTGGATGTACTTGGGGCAGTTGCCGAAGACCTGCTCGACCTCGACGGCGAAGCCTCCGCGCGTCACCTCCAGGGTTCCGTTCAGACGGATCCGGCGCCGGGTGCGCGGGTCGAGCGCGACGGTCCCGACCGGGGTGCCGGCCGTGGCCAGCGCCTCGGCGAGCGGGTCGCCCGTCGGCGGTCCGCCGGCGACCGCGATCCGGTCCGGCCCGGTGGCCCGTACGAACCCTGGCGCACCCGTCAGCAGGGAGGCCCACACCCGCCCCGCGCCGTCGGTGGCACCGACGACCAGGTGCGGCTGGAGCCCGATGAAGGCCGCGGCGACGTCCCGGATCCCCGTGCCGATCGAGCGGCCGACGTGCTCGGCGAGGTCACGTACGCCGACCCGCTCCTGCACGGCCAGCGCGCCCCAGTGGTACGCCCCGGAGGTCATGACGGCTCCTTCCCTGGAGATTCCCGTATCCCCGCATCCCTCTTCACCTAACCTTCTATACTTACATTAAAGGTTAGACAGAGGTGAGTCAACCGCTCACGTACCCTTAAGAGGTTAGCCACCTGACGAGAGGGACGATACGGACATGACGGCGGCGGATCCACGACCCCTGACCGGGGAGCCGGTCGCCCTCGACCTGCTCAACACGCGCTGGGTCGTCGACGGCGAACCGTTGGACCTCTTCGCCGGCGCGGCCGGGCTCACCCGGGTGCAAGGGCTCGCGGTCTGGCTGGAGAGCACCGGCCTGGCCGGCCGCTTCCGCGCCGACGCGGCCACCCTCGTCCACCTGCTGACCGCCCGCGAGGCCCTGGCCCGCGCGGTCGCGGACCCGACCGACGAGAGCGCCCGCACCCTGGTCGACGCCGTGCTGGAGCACGGCCGCATCCGCGCCACCCTGACCGCCGAAGGCCCGGGCGAGCGCGCCGAGTTCGCCGACCCGACCTGGGGACCCGCCTGGACGGCGGCGCGCGACTACCTCGACCTGCTGGGTTCCGCGCCCGACCGGATCCGCCGGTGCGCGTCCGAGACCTGCGTCCTGCACTTCTTCGACGTGTCGCGCAACGGCACGCGGCGCTGGTGCTCGATGGCAGCCTGCGGAAACCGGGCGAAAGCCTCGCGTCATTACGCGCGCACGCGCGAGCGCTGAGCGCGCCAAATCTGTCACACCCGCACCGGGGCGCGATCGCGTCCCGGTGCGGGCGTATGGCCGTCAAGTCGATAAATCGACCGATCAGCCCCTACGGTTCGCACCGCTGTGCCCCGGTTGGGTCGCGCCGGCGCATTCTCAGCGCCGGCGGGAGTCCGCCATGACAGGTCTCGGTCAATGACAACTCTCCCCAAAGAGCTGTCGCTTAGGCCAAGCTGACCGGTCATCCGGCACCGAAATCCGGACCGTATCTTTCACTTACCAGGGATGCTGATGACCCTCGAATCCCCCAGCTCCATATCCGGGGCCAGACGCGTCGCACGCGTCGCGGCCGCGGCCGGTCTGGTCGCCGCTCTCGCGGCAACCGGCGCCGGGCCCGTCTTCGCGGCGACCGGCGCGGACACCCCGGGCACCTCGCCCGCGGTCAAGTCCGCCGACCAGAAGCTCGGTTCGGCCGACGCCGAGCTGCTTCAGCAGGCCAAGGCCAAGGGTGACGCCAACGTCACCGTCATGGTCGCGACCGCCCCCGGCCAGACCAAGCAGGTGGCGGACCAGCTCGGTTCGGTCCAGGGTGCCTCGGTCGGCCAGACGTACGACAACCTCGGTTACGTGCGCGCCACCCTGCCCACCGGCAAGGCCGAGGCCGCGCTGAAGGCGGCCACCAAGCTGGACTCGGTGCACGGCATCGACCTGCGGCACGAGATCCAGCTGCCGGACCCTCGCCCCGACGCCGACCGCGAGACCGGCACGGTGAAGAAGACCGCCGCCGAGACCTACGCGGCGCCGGACAAGAACACCCCCGCGAAGAACCCGTACAACCCGTCCTTCGAGACCGGTGCGGTCGACTTCGTGAAGGACAACCCGCAGGCCGACGGCCGCGGCGTGACCATCGGCATCATGGACTCGGGCATCGACCTCGGTCACCCGGCCCTGCAGAAGACCACCACCGGCGAGCGCAAGATCGTCGACTGGGTGACGGCCACCGACCCGATCACCGACAATGACGCCACCTGGCGCGCGCAGATCACCCCGGTCACCTCCAGCGGCGGCAGCTTCACCGCGGGCGGCCAGAGCTGGAAGGCCCCGGAGGGCAGCTTCCAGTGGAGCCGCTTCACCGAGTCGATCACCGCCACCGGTGACATGGCGGGCGACGTCAACCGCGACGGTGACACCACCGACCGGTTCGGCCTGCTCTACGACGCCGCCGCCGGCACCGTCCGCGTCGACACCGACCAGGACGGCGACTTCACGAACAACGAGCCGATGAAGCCGTACAAGGACGGCTACCAGATCGGCTACTTCGGCACGGACAACCCGGCGACCGACGTCGCCGAGCGCATCCCGTTCGTGATCGAGATCCGCAAGGACGTCCCGATGGACCCGCTGGGCGGTGACTGGGTCGGCAAGAAGGCCGACTTCGTCAACGTCGGCATCATCGAGTCCGAGCACGGCACGCACGTCGCCGGCATCACCGCCGCCAACAGCCTCTTCGGCGGCAAGATGAACGGTGAGGCGCCCGGCGCCAAGCTCGTCTCCTCGCGCGCCTGCTCCTGGTCCGGCGGCTGCACCAACATCGCGCTGACCGAGGGCATGATCGACCTCGTCGTCAACCGCGGCGTGGACATCGTCAACATGTCGATCGGCAGCCTGCCGGCGCTGAACGACGGCAACAACGCGCGCTCCGAGCTCTACAAGAACCTCATCGACACCTACGGCGTCCAGCTGGTCATCTCGGCCGGCAACTCGGGCCCGGGCGTCAACACCATCGGCGACCCCGCCCTCGCGGACAAGGTCATCTCCGTGGGCGCGTCGGTCTCCAAGGAGACCTGGGCCGCCAACTACGGCTCCGGTGTGAGCGCGAAGTACAACATGTTCCCCTTCTCCTCCCGCGGTCCGCGTGAGGACGGCGGCTTCACGCCGACCATCAGCGCCCCCGGCGCGGCCATCAACACCATCCAGACCTGGCTGCCCGGCGCCCCGGTGAAGGAGGCCGGCTACACCCTGCCGGCCGGTTACGGCATGCTCCAGGGCACCTCGATGGCCTCGCCGCAGGCGGCGGGCGCGAGCGCCCTGCTGATCTCGGCCGCCAAGCAGCACAACATCAAGCTGACGCCGGCCTCCCTGCGGGTCGCGCTCACCACGGCCGCCAAGAAGATCGACAACGTCCCCGCGCACGCGCAGGGTTCGGGTCTGATCGACATCCCCGGTGCGTGGGAGTCCATCCAGCGCGACGCGAAGGCCGACGAGTTCACCGTCAAGGCGCCGGTCGACACCGCGATCGACCAGTTCCTGAAGACCCCGGGCTTCGGCACCGGCCTGTACGACCGCGAGGGCGGCCTCAAGGTCGGCCAGAAGAAGGTCTACAACGTCGTCGTCACCCGCACCACGGGCGTCAAGTACGGCACCCGGCACGACCTGAGCTGGCGCAACAACGACGGCACCTTCAAGGTCATCGGCGGTTACGACTACGTCACCCTGCCGCTGAACAAGCCCGTCACCATCAAGGTCGAGGCCAACGCCAAGACGGCCGGCGTCCACAGCGGCATCCTGCAGCTGGACGACGAGACCACCGAGGGCATCGACAAGCAGATCCTGACGACCGTCGTGGCTTCCGCCCCCCTGGCCACGCCGGCGTTCTCCCTGTCGCAGTCCTCCACCGTGCAGCGCAACGCGCACAAGTCGTACTTCGTGACCGTGCCGCCGGGCGCCAAGAGCCTGGAGGTCGCGCTCGGCGGTCTCGCGGCGGGTGCCCAGACGCGCTTCATCGCGATCCACCCGTACGGCGTGCCGGTCGACCCGACGGCCACGACCAACTGCTACCCGAACTACGACAACCCGGCCAACACCTGCCGCCCCGACGTGCGCTCGTACCCCGAGCCGACGCCGGGTGTCTGGGAGATCGAGGTCGAGGCCCGTCGTACGTCGCCGGTGCTCGACAACCCGTTCAAGCTGGACGTCTCCGTGCTCGGCGCGGCCTTCGACCCCGCGGTCAAGGTCCTGCCCGAGGTGAAGCAGGGCACCCCCGCCCCGGTCCAGTGGAGCGTCAAGAACGCCGGCGCGGCCATCTCCGGCGGCAAGCTCGTCGGCGGTCCGCTCGGTTCCGCGAAGGTCGCCAAGCCGACCATCGCGCCCGGTGAGACCCACTCCACCGAGATCGCGGTCCCCGCGGGCACCTCGCGCCTCGACGTCGCGATCGGCAAGGTGTCCGACACCGCCGCCGACCTCGACCTCGAGGTCTACAAGGACGGCGTCAAGGTCGGCTCGGCCGCCGACGGCGACTCCGAGGAGGCCGTGAGCCTGGTGAACCCGGCCGCGGGCACCTACACCGTCAAGGTGATCGGCTACGCGATCCCGTCCGGCTCCACCACGTACGACTACCGCGACGTGTTCTTCTCGGCCGCCCTGGGCTCCGTCCAGGTCGACGAGGCCGCCGCGGTGAACCTCGCCACCGGCGCCACCGCGCAGGTCTCGGCGAACGTCCTGGTCACCAGCGCGGCCCCCGAGGGCCGTCAGTTCTTCGGCCAGGTCCAGCTGCTCAACGCCCGCGGCACCGCCGCCGGCACCGGCAGCGTGCAGATCGAGAAGGTCCTCCCGTAGGACCCGGCAGTACGGAAAACCCGAGGGGGCGGCGCTCTGACGAGCACCGCCCCCTCGGGCCGTTCCCCCGGGCCGTTCCCCCGGGCCGTTCCCCCGGGTCGCCCTTCGGCCGCTACCGCTTGCCGAGCGAGCGCAGCGACTCGGCGTACGTGCCGACCGCGTGCGCGATCACGTCCAGGTTGGTGTCGAAGACCCCCAGGTCCAGGTTCTTCAGGTCGTCCCCCGCCCCGTGGTAGTTCGGGTCGTACGGGGCTCCGGCCGTGCCGCCGTGGCGCTTCGCCTGCTCGGCGGTCTTGATGCCCTCGGCGCCGGTGAAGGTGCCGCCCGCCGGGATGCCGTTCGCGATGAACGGGCCGTAGTCGGAACGGCCGTCGAAGTCACTGCCCTCGTGCGGCTTGCCCTTCTTGTCGAGGAAGCCGTTGATCAGCGCCTCGATCTCGGCCGAGCCCGCCGGCCCCGCGCCCGCGCCGGTCTTGTCGGAGTCGTCCCCGTCGTAGACGAACTGCACCGGGTTCGGCGAGGCGATCATGTCGAAGTTGAGGTAGAGCGCGATGTCCTTCTTCTGCTTCTCGGACAGCTGCGCGACGTAGTGCTCCGAGCCCAGCAGGCCCAGCTCCTCCGCCGACCACCAGCCGAAGCGGACCTTGTTCGCGGGCCCCTTCCCCTTCTTGTCGGCGCCCTCGTCCGCGAGCTTCAGGGCCACCTCAAGCAGGCCGGCCGAGCCGGAGCCGTTGTCGTTGATGCCCGGGCCCTCCGGTACCGAGTCCAGGTGGGCGCCCACGGTCACCACGCGGTCGGAGCGGCCGCCGCGGGTCTCGGCGATCACATTGCGGGTGGTCTTCTTCACGTGCTCCTGGTCCAGCTCCAGACGCACGCTCACCTCGCCCTTCGCGGCGGCCGCGGTCAACGCCTCGCCGTCGGCCAGCGTGATGCCGGCGCTCGGGATGATCCCCTCGGCGGGCGAGCCGAAGCCGCCGCGCACCGGGGTGGTGCCGCTGTGGTTGTAGACGATCACGCCGAGCGCGCCGGCCTCGGCGGCGGCCCGCTGCTTCTCCACGAAGGTGCAGGCGCCCCGCTTGACCAGGGCGATCTTCCCGGCGAAGGCACCGGCCGGGTAGTCGTCGGCCGTGCAGCCGGGGGTCTCGTCCACCCGGGCGAGCGCCAGCGGCGCGGCCAGGCCGCCGGCCGGGGTGGACCTGGTGAAGGTGAAGGCCGCGGTGGCCAGCTCGCGGGAGTCAGCCCCGAGGACGGTGGTCCGCTCCGTCTTCGTGTGCGCCTCGTAGATGTCGAAGTCCTGGTACGACACCTGGTAGCCGGCCTTCTTCAGCGTGTCGTACACGTACGCGGCGGAGGCCGCGTGGCCCGGCGTACCGGCGGCGCGGTTGCCGCCGTTGGCGTCGGCGATCTGCTGGAACTTCTTCAGGTGGCGGTAGGCGCCCTTGGCGGTGACCTCCTCCACCAGCTCCTTGGCCGGCCGGCCCTCGCGCGGGTGGGCGGCCGCCGGTGTGGCGGTCAGCAGGACGGGTGCGGCGACGGCGGCGGCCGCGAGGGCGGCGAGCGCCGGTATGGACCGGCGGCGGTGGCGGATGGCGCGCACGGTGGATCTCCCCGAATCGGTGGTTCGTTCTGCGGTCGGTCATGTCCGGATATCGGTCACGACAGTCCGGACGCTAACCGGCTCCGACCAGGCAGAACGGGAGTTCAGGGGCCCCGCAACACGCCCGCCACGAACTCGCCACAGGGGTTCACATTCAGGACACCGTCCGTACCTCGGACAATGGATTGGACAAGGCTCGTGGGGTCGAACGCATGATGGCTCCACGCGCGCCCGCGTCGTACGTACCAAAAGGAGTCACCGTGAGGGTCGGAATCGTCGGAGCCACCGGACAGGTCGGCGGAGTCATGCGCGGCATCCTCGCCGAGCGGAAGTTCCCGGTGGACGAGCTGCGGCTGTTCGCCTCGGCCCGTTCCGCGGGCTCCACCCTCGAATGGGAGGGCCAGGAGATCACCATCGAGGACGCCTCCACGGCCGACTACACGGGCCTGGACATCGTGCTCTTCTCCGCGGGCGGCGCCACCTCCCGGGTCCTGGCCGAGAAGGTCGCCTCCCAGGGCGCCGTCGTGATCGACAACTCCTCCGCCTGGCGCAGCCACCCGGAGGTCCCCCTCGTGGTCTCCGAGGTCAACCCGCACGCGATCAAGAACCGCCCCAAGGGCATCATCGCGAACCCGAACTGCACCACCATGGCCGCGATGCCGGTGCTGCGCCCGCTGCACGACGAGGCCGGCCTGACCGCGCTGATCGCCACCACCTACCAGGCCGTCTCCGGCTCGGGCCTGGCCGGTGTCGCCGAGCTCAAGGGCCAGGCCTGCGCGGTCTCCGAGGCCGCCGACCAGCTGACCTTCGACGGCGACGCGGTGGACTTCCCCGAGCCGGCCGTCTACAAGCGCCCGATCGCCTACAACGTGGTCCCGCTCGCGGGCAACCTGGTCGACGACGGGTCCTTCGAGACCGACGAGGAGCAGAAGCTCCGCAACGAGTCCCGCAAGATCCTGGAGATCCCCGAGCTCAAGGTCTCCGGCACCTGCGTGCGCGTCCCGGTCTTCTCCGGCCACTCCCTGCAGGTCAACGCCCGCTTCGCGAACCCGATCAGCGTCGAGCGCGCCTACGAGCTGCTGAAGGACGCCCCCGGCGTCGAGCTCTCGGAGATCCCGACCCCCCTGCAGGCGGCGGGCAAGGACGCCTCGTACGTGGGCCGCATCCGCGCCGACGAGACGGTGGAGAACGGCCTCGCGCTGTTCCTCTCGAGCGACAACCTCCGCAAGGGCGCGGCCCTGAACGCGGTGCAGATCGCCGAGCTCGTGGCCGAGGAGCTGCGGGGCTGATCCCGCCCGACCGACCCGGGGGCGCCGCCGCCACGGCGGGGCCCCCGCGCGCGTTTTTTCGCCCGTGGATTACTCCGAGGCGGTGGCGGTGTCCGGATGGCAGGATGGCCGGGCAACGTCACCATCGAAGGAGATGAACGCGTGCCTGGCACGAATCTCACCCGTGAAGAGGCTCAGCAGCGGGCCAAGCTGCTGACCGTCGACTCCTACGAGATCGAACTCGATCTCAGCGGCGCGCAGGAGGGTGGCACCTACCCGTCCGTGACCACCGTGCGCTTCCAGTCGACCGAGGCCGGGGGTGAGACTTTCATCGACCTGGTCGCTCCGGCCGTGCGCGAGGTCGTCCTCAACGGCAAGGCGCTGGACGCCGCGGCCGTCTTCCAGGACTCCCGGATCGCGCTGCACGACCTGGCGGCCGGGGCCAACGAGCTCCGGGTCGTCGCGGACTGCGCCTACACGAACACCGGTGAGGGCCTCCACCGCTTCGTCGACCCGGTCGACCAGCAGGCTTATCTGTACACCCAGTTCGAGGTACCGGACGCGCGGCGGGTCTTCGCCAGCTTCGAGCAGCCCGACCTGAAGGCCACGTTCCAGTTCACCGTGACCGCCCCCGAGGGCTGGACGGTCATCTCGAACTCCCCGACGCCCGAGGCCGCGGACGTCAAGGACAACGTCTGGCGCTTCGAGCCGACCCCGCGCATCTCCTCGTACATCACCGCGCTGATCGTCGGTCCGTACCACTCGGTGCACAGCTCCTACGAGGGCCCGGACGGCCAGTCCGTCCCGCTCGGCATCTACTGCCGCCCCTCGCTCGCCGAGTTCCTCGACGCGGACGCGATCTTCGACGTCACCCGGCAGGGCTTCGACTGGTTCCAGGAGAAGTTCGCCTACGACTACCCCTTCGCCAAGTACGACCAGCTCTTCGTCCCGGAGTTCAACGCGGGCGCCATGGAGAACGCGGGCGCGGTCACCATCCGCGACCAGTACGTCTTCCGCTCGAAGGTGACGGACGCGTCGTACGAGGTGCGCGCGGAGACGATCCTCCACGAGCTGGCGCACATGTGGTTCGGCGACCTGGTCACCATGGAGTGGTGGAACGACCTGTGGCTGAACGAGTCCTTCGCGACGTACACGTCGATCGCCTGCCAGGCCTACGCCGAGGGTTCGAAGTGGCCGCACGCGTGGACCACCTTCGCCAACTCCATGAAGACCTGGGCGTACCGGCAGGACCAGCTGCCCTCCACGCACCCGATCATGGCCGACATCCGTGACCTCGACGACGTCATGGTCAACTTCGACGGCATCACGTACGCCAAGGGCGCCTCGGTCCTCAAGCAGCTCGTCGCCTACGTCGGCACGGACGCCTTCTTCAAGGGCGTGCAGGCGTACTTCAAGGCGCACGCGTTCGGGAACACGCGCCTGTCCGACCTGCTGGGCGCCCTGGAGGAGACCTCGGGCCGCGACCTGGCCGCCTGGTCGAAGGCGTGGCTGGAGACGGCCGGCATCAACATCCTGCGCCCGGAGGTCACCACCGACGCGAACGGTGTGATCACCGCCTTCGGTATCCGCCAGGAGGCGCCCGCGCTGCCCGCCGGCGCCAAGGGCGAGTCCACCCTGCGCCCGCACCGCATCGCGGTCGGCCTGTACGAGCTCCAGGACGGCGCCCTCGTGCGCACCGACCGGATCGAGCTGGACATCGACGGCGCGCTCACCACGGTGCCGGAGCTGGTCGGTCGCACCCGTCCGGCGGTCTTCCTGCTGAACGACGACGACCTGTCCTACGCGAAGGTCCGCCTGGACGAGGAGTCCCTGGCCACCGTCACCGCGCACATCGGCGACTTCACCGAGTCCCTGCCGCGCGCCCTGTGCTGGGCCTCGGCGTGGGACATGACGCGTGACGGCGAGCTCGCCGCCCGCGACTACCTCGCGCTGGTCCTCTCGGGCATCGGCAAGGAGTCCGACATCGGTGTCGTGCAGTCGCTGCACCGCCAGGTGAAGCTGGCCATCGACCTGTACGCCGCCCCGGCGTGGCGGGAGCAGGGCCTCGCGGCCTGGACCGAGGCCACCCTGGAGCACCTGCGCGGCGCCGAGCCGGCGGGCGACCACCAGTTGGCGTGGGCGCGGGCGTTCGCGGCCACCGCCCGCACCGAGGGTCAGCTGACCTACCTGTCGGCGCTGCTGGACGGCGCGGCCGAGATCGAGGGCCTGGCCGTCGACACCGAGCTGCGCTGGGCCTTCCTGGAGCGGCTCGTCGCGACGGGTGTCGCCGGGGAGCCGGCCATCGCGGCGGAGCTGGAGCGGGACGCCACGGCGGCCGGCGAGCGCCACGCGGCGACCGCCCGGGCGGCGCGCCCGACGGCGGAGGCCAAGGCCGAGGCGTGGGCCTCGGTGGTGGAGTCCGGCGACCTGCCGAACGCGGTCCAGGAGGCGGTGATCGGCGGCTTCGTCCAGACCGACCAGCGCGAGCTGCTGGCCCCGTACACCGAGAAGTTCTTCGCGGCGGTCAAGGACGTCTGGGAGAACCGCAGCCACGAGATCGCCCAGCAGATCGCGGTGGGGCTCTACCCGGCGCTGCAGGTCTCGCAGCAGACGCTGGACGCGACGGACGCGTGGCTGGCCTCGGCCGAGCCGAGCGCGGCCCTGCGCCGGCTGATCTCGGAGTCCCGCGCGGGCGTCGAGCGCGCGCTGAAGGCCCAGGCGGCGGACGCCGCCGCTGCCGCTGCCGCTCAGGCCTGACGGCTCGCACCGTAGCCGGGGCTCCGCCCCGGACCCCGCGCCTCAAACGCCGGCGGGGCTGAATTTCAGCCCGTCCGGCGTTCGAGGACCGGGTCCGGGCGGAGCCCGGAACCACTACCGCCGGGCCGAAGCCACCTCGCGGAGGGCCGCGAGGACGTGGGACAGCGCGGGCGCGGATTCGGCGCCCCGGCGGACCGCCGCGAGCACGTGCCGCGTCGGGCGGTCCCGCGACAGCACCCGGACGGCCACGCCCGAGGCGCGGCTCGACACCATCCGCGGCACCAGCGCCACCCCCATCCCCGCCTCGACCATCGCCAGGATCGCGGTCCAGCCGGACGCCGAGTGCGCCTGTTCCGGGACGAAGCCCGCCGCCTCGCACGCGGACCGGGCGATCTCCGACCAGGGGCCGCTGCCCCCGTAGATCCACGGGTCACCGGACAGGTCCGCCAGCCGCAGGTCCGGCGCGGCCGCCAGCGGGTGGCCCGGCGGGAGCGCCACGTCCAGTGGGTCCTCCAGGAGCGCCACCCGGGTGAACCGGGGATCGCGCGCGGTCGGCGCGTGGGCGGTGAGGGACAGCGCCAGGTCCACGCCCCCGGCCGACAGCAGCTCGTAGGCCTCGGCCGCCTCCGTCTCCCGGACGCGGACCTCCACCCCGGGGTGGGTCCGCCGCAGCGCGGCCACCGCAGGGACCACGAGCGCCGGTACGGCGGTGGAGAAGGCGCCCACCCGTACCTCGCCCGTGTCGCCGGCGAGGTATCCGGCCAGTTCCGCGTCGGCCCGTTCCAGCTGCGCGAACACCGCCTCCGTGTGTCGCAGGACGAGGTGGGCCGCGTCCGTGAGCCGCACCCGGCGGCCCTCGGCCTCCAGCAGCACCACGCCGAGTTGCCGGGCCAGGTTCGTCAGTTGCTGCGAAACGGCCGAGGGCGTCATGTGGAGTGCCTCGGCCGCTCGGGTCACGGTCCCCTGTTCGGCGAGGGTCCGCAGGATCCGCAGCTTCTTGATGTCCCACTCGGTCATGGGCCCGAACCTACCGCCGGGCACTCCCCAGCCCGACTCCGCCGAGGATGAGCGCCATGCAGAGCAGCTGCGCCGGTCCGGTCCGCTCGCCCAGCAGCAGGAAGCCGAGCCCGGCCACGCACACCGGCTGGAGGTAGTAGACGACTCCCGCGCGGGCGGCGCCGATCATCGAGACGGCCTTGTTCCAGGCGAAGAAGGCGACGGCCGAGGAGAACACCCCGACGTACAGCAGCGGTCCGACCGTCCCGGTGGTGACCTCGAAGCCGCCCTGGACGGCGACGGAGACGGCGTAGGCGGGTGCCAGCATCAGCGCGCCGAGCACGAAGGTGGTGATCAGGAAGGCCGGTCCGCCGAGTTCGGCGGGCCTGCGCCGCAGCAGGGCGCTGTACGTGGCGAAGGAGAGGGCGGCGGCGAACATCCACAGGTCTCCGGCGCCGAAGTCGAAGCCGATGGAGCCGTCCCCGACGAGCAGCAGCACTCCGAAGGCGGCGAGGAGGATGCCGAAGGTCCGCCGTGCGCCGAGCCGTTCGCCGCCGAGGCGGGCGTAGAGCGCCATGATGACGGGCGAGGCGGCCATGATCATGCCCATGTTGGAGGCGGAGGTGGTCAGTCCGGCCTGGTGCACGAGCGTGTTGTAGAGGGCGACGCCGAACAGCGAGGCGACGGCGATGAAGCCGAGGTTCTCCCGGATCAGGGCCCGCTGCCGCCAGGCCTGGCGGGCGGCGAAGGGGGCGACGGCGAGCAGGGCGATGATCCAGCGCCAGAAGACCGCCTGGACGGGTGGGACGGTCTCGGCCATGCCCCGGGTGGCGACGAAGCTGCCGGACCAGACGACCGTCGCGAGCAGGGCGAGGAGCACGCCGAGCCCGGCGGCACCCTTCATCCCCGTGCTGCCGGGCTTGGCTTGCGAGACGGGACGGACGCGGTCCATGACGGCCACTGTGGGTCTGCTCCTCAGGGTGGGCTGGTGGTGTGTGGGGACTACCGTCGCACCGCCCCATCCGTCAGGTCCATCGAAATGTTCTGATCGTTCTTTTCAGTGGAACTGAACGATCGGGGGGTGCGGGCGGCCGCCAACTGGCCGGCGACGGTGGCCCCGAAGGCGATCGCCATTCCGACGAGCTGCACGGGCGACAGCGCCTGCCCGAGGGCGGCCCAGCCGATGACGGCGGCGGTGAGCGGGGAGAGCGGGCCGAGCAGGGTGACCGAGGTGGCGCTGAGGGCGCCGATACCGCGGAACCAGAGCCAGTACGCGATCCCGGTGTTGATCAGCATCATGTAGCCGTAGCCGAGGAAGGCCTTGCCGTCGAGCGCGGGCGGGGCACCCTCGACGAGGGCGGCGACGGGGATGATGAACAGTCCGCCCGCGGTGAGCTGCCAGCCGGTCATCGCCAGCGGGCCCACGCCCTCGGGGCGGCCCCAGCGCTTGGTCATCACGGTGCCGGCGCCCATGGAGGCGGAGGAGATCACACCGGCGACGACACCGACCGCGTCGAGCCGGGCCTCGGCGGTCAGGACCACCATGCTCACGCCGAACGCCCCGACGACGGCGGCCAGTACGGTGCGCAGGCTCGCCCGCTCCCCGAGGACGAGCGCGGCCAGTCCTACGACGAACAGCGGTCCGGCGGCGCCCAGTACGGCCGCGACCCCGCCGGGGAGCCGGTAGGCGGAGAGGAACAGCAGCGGGAAGAAGGCGCCGATGTTGAGGATGCCGAGGACGGCGGACTTCCACCACCACTGTCCCTTGGGCAGGGTGCGGGCCAGGGCGGTCAGCAGCAGTCCGGCGGGCAGGGCCCGCATGACCCCGGTGAACAGCGGCCGGTCGGGGGGCAGCAGCTCGGTGGCCACCGCGTAGGTGGAACCCCAGGAGATGGGGGCGAGTGCGGTCAGGGCGACAGTGGCTGAACGCTTCATGGCGGGTGGCTCCTGGCTCGGACGGGGGAAGCGGAAGGGAGGACCAGGGGCTGGACTCAGGCGGCGGCGGTCACGGGGACCGGCCGGCCGGCGGCGTCCTGGACCACCGGGGGCTCGGCGTGGACGGCCTCGACCGGCAGGTGCCGCTCCAGCCGGAGCAGCGCCAGGGCGGCTCCGAGGGCGGCGACGGCCAGGACGGCCCAGGGCAGTCGGCCGTCGACGGCGAGCAGGGCGGTGAAGAAGGAGGGGGCGAGCGCGCCGGCCAGCGAGTAGGACAGCTGGTAGGTGGCCAGGTAGCGGCCGCGGACGGCCTCGGGGGCGGCGGAGACCGACAGGGCGCCGCCGGAGGGGCTGTGGACGAGTTCGCCGAGGGTGTAGACGACGACGATGGCCAGCAGGGCGATCAGGGTGGCGGTCCGCCCGGGCCGCAGCGTGCCGAGCGCGATCTGCCCGACGAAGGCGGCGGCGAAGAGCAGGGCGCCGAGGGCGGCCGAGCGGGTGCGGCGGGCGCCGGAGCGGCGGACGCGGCCCGCGATCAGGACGCCGATCCCGGCGCACAGCACGGTGTTGACGGTGAAGGCGGCTCCGGTGAGGGAGTCGGGGGCCTTCAGCCAGGTGGAGAGGTAGAGCGGGAAGAGGACGGAGAGGGCGGAGTAGCCCAGCGCGGTGAGGAAGTTGGCGGCGGTGAGCCCGAGGAAGGGGCGGTCGCGCAGGACGGTGCGGTATCCGACGGATCCGGCCGCCGTGGCACCGGCCGGACCGGCCGCACCGGCCGTCGGGACCACCCGGACCGCCCGGACCCGGCCGACGAGCAGTCCGGCGAGGCCGAAGGCGAGCGAGTTGCCCCAGGCGGTGTAGGTGAATCCGCCGGTGCCCCACAGGGCCAGCACTCCGGAGACGAGCAGGGCGCCCGCGCCCATCCCGGCGTTCTGCAGGGCCCGCGTGGACGCCTGGAGCCGGTCGCGGGCGGCGCCCCGCGCCACCTCACCGATCAGGGACTGCTGGACGACGCCGAAGGAGCGGTCGGCGAGCGCGGTGACGAGGGCGACGGCGGCGAAGGCGGGCAGGGAGCCCGCGAAGGGGTAGAGGGCGAAGCCGAGCGCCCGTATCCCGTAGAGCACCAGGTTGACCCGCTTGGCGCCGAACCGGTCGACGGCCGTGCCGGCCAGCGGCATGAACGCCAGCCCGGCCAGCCCGGTGACCGTCATGACCAGGCCGACGACGGTGAGGGAGAGGCCGGTGACGTGGTGGAAGAAGACCAGCGAGAAGGGGATGTACATACCGATCCCGACCGAGCTGATACCGATTCCGAGGAGCAGCGACCGCTCCCCCGCGACCTTCGCTTCCCCTGACGCGGTTGTCTTCCTCATGAACACGGCCATGACCTCTCCCCCGGACTCGGTTGCTGGTAAGTAGCTTATCGCTAAGCTACTTACCGTCAAGCAACTTTCTTGCGAACGATCTCAGGGAAGCCGGATACTGCACGCATGAGTGACGACAAGGACGCAGTGGACGCGATCACGGCCCAGTGGTTCGCCGTGCGCCCCGACCTGGAGACGGCCCCCATGGCCGTCTTCGGACGCATCTACCGGATCGCCAGGGCGATGGGCGACGCGATGGAGCAGTGCTACGCGCGCTTCGGCATCTCGCGCGGCGAGTTCGACGTCGTGGCCACGCTGCGCCGGTCGGGGGAGCCGTACACGCTCTCGCCCCGGCAGCTCTCGGCCACCCTCATGCTCACCACGGGCGGCATGACCGGGCGTCTGGACAAGCTGGAGAAGGCCGGGCTGCTGTGCCGCAAGCCCGATCCGCACGACCGGCGGGGGCTCCAGGTGACGATCACCGAGCGCGGCCTGGCCCTCATCGACGAGGCCGTCGGCGCCGGGCTGGAGGTACAACGCGCCGCGCTCACCGGGCTGACCGACGACGAGGTCGCCGTGCTCACCGGCCTGCTCCGCCGGCTCCTGGCCGGCGTCTGAGGACACGACAAGGCGCCGGGGGGCGTCGCACGGCCGATTCGGAACGGCGGTGCGGACCCCCGGCGCCCGGGAAGGTCTGCTGATCCCGGCCCCGTGGGGCCGGACCGGATCAGGCCTGCTTCTGCTGCTTGTCCGACTTGTCGAGGACCATCACGAGACCGATGATCACCAGGAAGATCACGAGGGGCGTGACCACGTACAGGCCGACCGTCTCGCCGATGCTCAGGCCCGGACCCGGGTCGTCACCGTCGTCGCGGGTGAGCGCGAGGGCGGGAGACGTCATCAGCAGCATCATCAGCGCGGTTCCGGCCGTGACGGCGCCGGCGCGCAGAGCGTTCTTCTTGTCCACGGTGCAAACGTAGCGAACACCTAAACGGGGCGCGCGCCCGGGGGTGCCGTACGAGGTCGTACACCCTCCCCCACCGCGCTCAGCAGGGCGTTCGCCCGGGGCGAGGACACCAGTTCCTCCAGGGACAGCGGCCGCCCCGCCGCATCGGCGACCGGCAGCCGCCAATTGGGGTACTGGTCCCAGGTGCCCGGCAGGTTCTGCGGCCGCCGGTCCCCCACCGCGTCCGGCAGCCATACGCCGACCAGCCGCGCGGGGGTGCGCAGCAGGAAGGCGTACAGCGCCCGTACGGCGGCCTCCTCGCCCTTGGTGTCCAGCCCCAGCCCGTCCAGCAGCTCCAGCCACTCGGCGGTGTCGGCGGCGTCCTCGGCGCGCTCCAGCTCGGCGGGGCGGGTCAGCAGGCCGAGCCGGTCGCGCAGTTCCACATGGCCCCCGGCGAGCTTGGCGGCCGTGGGCGGCAGGTCGTGCGTGGTGACGGTGGCCAGGCAGTCGGCCCGCCAGGCCTGCGGGGCCAGCGGGTCCCCGCCGCCGTCCCAGTCCCGTTCGAACCAGAGCACCGAGGTACCGAGCACCCCGCGCCGGGCCAGCTCCTGACGGACCCGCGGCTCCACCGTCCCGAGGTCCTCGCCGATGACCAGGGCGCCCGCCCGGTGGGCCTCCAGGACGAGGATCGCCAGCATGGCCTCGCCGTCGTAGCTGACGTACGCGCCCTCCGCGGGCGGGGTCCCCTCCGGGATCCACCAGAGCCGGAACAGACCCATCACATGGTCGATCCGCAGGGCGCCCGCGTAGCGGAACACCCCGCGCAGCAGGGACCGGAAGGGGGCGTAGCCGGTGGACGCCAGCACGTCCGGGCGCCACGGCGGCAGCCCCCAGTCCTGGCCGCGCGCGTTGAAGGCGTCCGGGGGCGCGCCGACCGAGATGCGCGGGGCGTAGCAGGGCGAGCCGAAGACGTCGGAACCCTGCGGGTGCACCCCGACGGCGAGGTCGTGGACGATGCCGACCGTCATTCCGGCCTCGCGGGCGGCCCGCTGGGCGGCGGCGAGCTGGCCGTCCGTCAGCCAGACCAGCCAGCGGTGGAAATCGCTCCGCGCCTTCGGGTCCTCCTCCCCCGCGTGCCCGGCGCACCAGACGGCGTGCACGTCCAGCGGAGCGCCCTGTTCGGCGCAGAAGGCCCGGTAGGCGGCTTCGCGTTCGGGTGTGCGCGGGACGACGTACAGGAGCTCCAGGGCCGCCCGCTTGAGTTCCCAGACGGCGTCGCGGTCGATCAGCGCGCCCTTCTCCAGGACCTGGCGGCGCAGTTCGCCGCCGCGGCCGGCGAGCTCGTCGAGGGCCTCGCGGTCGGGGCAGTCGGCGTATTCGGGGACGTCCTCGATCCGCAGGTGGACGGGGTCCGGGAAGCGCCGCGAGGACGGCCGGTACGGCGACGGGTCCGTCGGGGCCCCGGGGACGGCCGCGTGCAGCGGGTTGACCTGGATGAACCCGGCGCCGTGGGTACGGCCCGCCCAGCGGGCGAGCTCCGCGAGGTCGCCGAGGTCGCCCATGCCCCAGGAGCGCTCGGAGAGGAGGGAGTAGAGCTGGACGAGCAGCCCGTGGGCCCGCTCGGGCGCGGCCGGGGCCCGCTCCGGGGCCACGACCAGGGTGGCCTCGGCGCTGCGCCCGTCAGGCGCCTCGGCGGTGAGCCGGTGGACGCCCAGCGGCAGTGCGGGGCCCCACGCGAGCACCTCGCCCGTCTCCTCCGCCACCACCCGCACCCGGGTGCCCGGGGGCAGCCCGGCGGGCTCCGGGGCCACCCGTTCCCCCTGCCAGAGCACCACCGTGGGCGGCAGCAGTCGCCCGGCCGCCTCCCGAGCGGCGGACGCGGCGCCGACCCGGATGCTCTCCGCGTCGTCGGTGACCACCCCCAGCAGCCCGAGGACCGCCCTGACGGTGGCCTCCGGTACCGGGACGGTGACGTCGGCGGCGGGCCGATAGTCGGTGGCGACGCCGTACTGGGCGGCGAGCCGGGCCAGGTCGTCCATCTGCGGGCGCTCCTTCGTGCGTGCGGGCATGAGGGCATGAGGGTGAGTCAGAAGATTGGGTCACAAGGGTGGTTCACGAGGGTGGGACGCCGCCGGGGAACACCGCGTCCATACCCACTCGGAGGCACCGCATTCCTGCCACATCCGGGGCAGATCACCCATCCACATTGACACTCCAGCCGCACGGATGGTGGGCTCAGGCTCATTCGTACGAGTGGGGGACGTCTCGAGACGAGGAGGCTCAGTGCAGCTCAGGGGTAGGAGGCGGAACACCGCCGCCGCTGTGGCGGTGATCGGCACGCTCCTGGGCGGCGCCGTGTCCTCCGCGCCACCCGGGATCTTCGCGGCGCCCACCACACCGGACAGACCGGCGCCGGGAGCCAATCCGGGGGCGACCCCCGTGTCCGCCGCGGCCGGGCCGGTGCTCGACCCCGGGGCCGACATCCCCCGGGCGGCCACCGAGGGGCCCGCGGTGTGGCCCCGGCCGCAGTCGATGGCCGCCGACCCGGCGCGCGAGCTGCCGCTGGGCACCGAGGCCGTACTCGTCGCGGCGCCCGACGCCGATCCGTACGCGGTCCGGGTCGTGCGGGACGCCCTGCGCGCGGCGGGCGTACGGACCGTCCACGAGCCGGCCCCCGGGGCTCCGCTGCCCACGCGGGGCACCGTCGTACGGCTCCAGGACGCGGACGCCGAGCAGGCGCTGCGGGCGCTGGGCGCGGCCGCGCCGTCGGACCTGCCGACCGGGGGCTACCGGCTGGCCGCGGGCCGGCACGCCGGCCGGGACACGATCGCGCTGGCCGGCATAGGCGGGGAAGGGCTCTTCCACGCGGCGCAGACCCTGCGCCAGCTCCTCGCGGCGGGCGGCGGGAAGATGCCCGGCGTACTGGTACGGGACTGGCCGGCGGCGCCGGTGCGCGGGATCACCGAGGGCTTCTACGGGCAGCCGTGGACCCAGGAACAGCGCCTCGCGCAGCTCGACTTCATGGGCCGCACCAAGCAGAACCGGCTGCTCGTCGCACCCGGCGACGACCAGTACCGCACGACGGCCTGGCGCCAGGACTACCCGCAGGAGCAGCAGGCGGAGTTCCGCGCGCTGGCCGAACGGGCCCGCGCCAACCAGGTCGTCCTGGCCTGGGCGGTGACCCCCGGGCAGTCGATGTGCCTGTCCTCGGAGGCCGACCGGGCGGCGCTCGCGCGCAAGCTCGACGCGATGTGGGACCTCGGCTTCCGCGCCTTCCAGGTGCAGTTCCAGGACGTCAGCTACACCGAGTGGGGCTGCCGGGCCGACCGGGACCGGTACGGGAAGGGCCCGGCGGCGGCCGCGAAGGCGCACGCGGAGGTCGCGGGCGGACTGGCCGCGCACCTGGCCGCCCGGTACCCGGGAGCGCCCGCGCTGTCGCTGCTGCCGACGGAGTACTACCAGGAGGGCGCCACCACCTACCGGACCGCCCTGGCGGGTGCGTTGGACCCGCGCGTGGAGGTGGCCTGGACGGGCGTGGGCGTGGTGCCGCGGACGATCACGGGCAAGGAGCTGGCCGGGGCGCGCGCCGCCCTGGGACACCCGCTGATCACCATGGACAACTACCCGGTGAACGACTGGGATCCGGGCCGGATCTTCCTCGGCCCGTACGCGGGCCGCGAGCCGGCGGTGGCGGGCGGGTCGGCGGCGCTGCTGGCCAACGCGATGCCGCAGGGCACCCTGTCGCGGATCCCGCTCTTCACGGCGGCGGACTTCGCGTGGAATCCGCGCGGATACCGGCCCGGCGAGTCCTGGGCGGCGGCGGTACGCGAGCTGACGGGCGCCGACCCGCGCACCCGCCAGGCGGTGGCGGCGCTCGCCGGGAACACCGCGTCGTCCGGGCTCAAGCAGGAGGAGTCGGCGTATCTGAAGCCCCTGGTCGAGCAGTTCTGGAAGGCCCGCGCGGCGGGCGATCCGGCGGCCGGGGCCGAGCTGCGCAAGGCGTTCACGGTCCTGCGCGAGGCCAAGGAGCGGCTGCCGGCCCTGTCGGGCGAGGCGGGCCCCTGGCTGGACCGCCTGGCGCGCTACGGGACGGCGGGCGAGCTGGCGGTGGACGTCCTGCAGGCCCAGGCCCGCGGGGACGGGACGGCCGCCTGGAAGGCCTCCCGAGCCCTGACCGAGGTTCGGGCGACGCTGGCGCAGCCGGGATCGGCCCGGGTGGACAAGGCCGTCCTGGAGCCCTTCCTGACGAAGGCGGTGGCCGAGGCCGACGCCTGGACCGGGGCGGCCCGCAAGACCGGCCCGGTGACGAAGGAGGCGGAGGCCTGGACCGTACGGCTGGACGCCCCGCGCCCGCTGTCGGCGGTGACCGTGATGACCGAGCCGCTCCCGGCCGGCGCGCGGGGCGCCGTGGTCGAGGCGCACGTACCGGGCGAGGGCTGGCGCAAGGTCGCCGACGCCGCGGCCTCGGGCTGGACCCAGGTGGAGACGCCGGGGCTGAGCGCGGACGCGGTACGCCTGTCCTGGGCCGGGGCCGAGTCCGCGCCCACGGTGCACCACGTGGTGCCGTGGTTCGGGGACGGTCCGCGGGCCCGCTTCGAGCTGACGGACGGGGCCGCGGCGGACGTCGAGATCGGCGGCGCCGCGCAGCGGCTCTCGGCGCAACTGTCGGCGCTGGGTCCCACCGAGGTCCGCGGACCTCTGTCGGCACGGCCGCCGGCGGGCATCGAGGTGCGCCTCCCGCAGGCCGCGGTGGCCCCGCGGGGCGGCCAGGTGTCGATCCCGCTGGAGGTCAGCGTCGCCGCGGGCACCCCGGCGGGCACCTACCAGGTGCCGGTGACCTTCGACGGGGAGTCACGGACCCTGACGGTGCGCGCGGTGGCCCGTACCGGCGGCCCCGATCTGCTGCGGACCGCGCGGGCGACCTCCTCGGCGAACGAGACCCCGGACTTCCCGGCCTCGGCGGCCGTGGACGGCTCCCCGGCCACCCGCTGGTCGTCACCGGCGGTGGACGGCGCGTGGTGGAAGGCGGAACTGCCCGCCGCGACGCGGGTGGGCCGGCTGGAGCTGTACTGGCAGGACGCGTACCCGTCGGCGTACCGGGTGGAGACCTCCGCGGACGGCGTGACCTGGCGCCCGGCGGCAGCCGTCAAGGGCTCCCGGGGCGGCCACGCGTCGCTCCGGATGGACGCCCCGGACACCCGCTTCCTACGGATCACCTGCGAGACCCGCGCGACGCGGTACGGCTGCTCCCTCTGGTCGGCGGAGGCGTACGCGGTCACCCCGTAGCCCGGCCCCACCGGCCCACCCCAGCCCCGCCCTCCCAGCCCCGCCGGCGTTCGAGGCGCGGGGTCCGGGGCGGAGCCCCGGGAGGCCGGGCCGCACCCGGCCCACACCCGGGGCAGCAACCCTGCGGGAGCTACCCGGCCGCGACGCCGATCCGCTCCAAGGCGTCCTCCGCCCCGTACGGCTGGAGATACGGCATCCACCGCGGATCCCGATGCCCCGTCCCGATGATCCGCCACGCCAGCCCGGACGGCGGCGCCGGCTGGTGCCGCAGGCGCCAGCCGAGTTCCAGCAGGTGCCGGTCGGCCTTGACGTGGTTGCAGCGGCGGCAGGCGGCCACGACGTTGTCCCACGCGTGCTGACCGCCCCGGCTGCGCGGAATGACGTGGTCGACGCTGGTGGCGACGGCACCGCAGTACATGCAGCGCCCGCCGTCCCGCGCGAACAGGGCGCGCCGGGTGAGTGGAACGGGCCCCCGGTAGGGGACCCGCACGAAGCGCTTGAGCCGTACCACGCTGGGCGCGGGGACGACCCTTGTCGCGCTGTGCAGATAGGCGCCGGATTCCTCCAGGGAGACCGCTTTGTTCTCCAGGACGAGGACGAGCGCGCGGCGGAGCGGTACGACACCGAGGGGCTCGTACGACGCGTTGAGGACCAGGACGTGCGGCACGGACTGCCTCCTTGTACGCCGGCGGCGCGTGGCTCGCGCCGGGACGATCTGCTCTCCAGTCTCTCCTTACGGCTGGTCGAAACGCCACCACTCGCCCGTAACGGGTCCGAGGTGTTTTCAACCACACTCAGTCATCCCCAGGTGAGTCTGGTCTCTCCCTCGAACACGGCACCAAGGTGAAGGGATTGCCCCGTTAGTGTGGTCGGTCTGTCCCGCATATCCCCGGATCCGTCCGGGGGTCCCCCCGGTTCCGCGGGCAGACCGCTACACCTGGAGGTTCCCGTCGTGCCCTGGCCCGCCGCTCCGCTGCCGCTGGCAGCCGACGTTCCGGACGCGCCCGCATCGGTCAAGGAGGCGCAGGCGAGCGTCACCGAGGCCGCCAGCTTCATCGAGCAGAACTGGGCCACCTGGCTGAGCATCGGCCTGCGGATCCTGCTGATCGTCGTGATAGCGGCGGTGATCCGCTCGGCGGTCCGCAAGGCGCTGACCAAGCTCATAACCCGGATGAACACCAGCGCCGAGGCCGTGGAGGGCACCGCGCTGGGCGGACTGCTGGTCAATGCGGAGCGGCGGCGCCAGCGTTCGGAGGCGATCGGATCGGTGCTCCGGTCGGTGGCCTCGTTCCTGATCCTCGGTACGGCCGCGCTGATGGTCCTGGCCGCGCTGAAGATCGATCTGGCCCCGCTGCTGGCGAGTGCCGGTGTGGCCGGTGTGGCGATCGGTTTCGGTGCCCGGAACCTGGTGACGGACTTCCTGTCCGGCGTCTTCATGATCATGGAGGACCAGTACGGCGTCGGCGACAAGATCGACGCGGGGGTGGCCTCGGGCGAGGTCATAGAGGTCGGACTGCGCGTGACCAAGCTGCGCGGGGACAACGGCGAGATCTGGTACGTGCGCAACGGCGAGATCAAGCGGATCGGCAACCTCAGCCAGGGTTGGGCGACCGCGGGTGTGGACGTCCAGGTCAAGCCCTCGGAGAACCTGTCCCGGATCCGCGAGGTGGTCAAGGAGGTCGCCGACGCCATGGCCAAGGAGTCCCCGTGGGACGAGCGCCTGTGGGGTCCGGTGGAGGTCCTGGGCCTGGACGAGGTGCTGCTCGCCTCGATGACCGTGAAGGTGTCCGCCAAGACCATGCCCGGTCAGCAGTTCGCCGTGGAGCGGGAGCTGCGCTGGCGGATCAAGGAGGCCTTCGACGCCGCGGGCATCCGGATCATCGGCGGAGTGCCGGCGGCCGACGAGGACGAGGAGGCCCCGGCGGACCCGTCGACCTCGGTCGCCGCGCCGTCCGCCCTGGCGAACCCGACCTCCCCGCAGTCGCTGGCCACGGCCCCGATCCCGCCGCCGGCCGGCCCGCGGATCACGAAGTAGCCGCATCGGCCCGTCGGTTCGTAGCCGCGCAGCCCCGTCACCGCACGTCCCACGAGCCCCGCTCGTCCCGCTGCCCCGCAGGTCATCCGTGAAATGACACAGCCTGCGGGGCAGCGGCATTGACACACTTCGACAGGTGATAGGAAACTTACCTAACAGATCACCTCGGTGAGGGAGAGCCGCACGATGCCCGCCGCCACGCCCGGAACGCCCAGCCTGTTGCGCGCCATGAACGACCGGGCCGCACTCGAACTCCTGCTGACGCACGGCCCGCTGTCCCGGACCCGCATCGGGCACCTGACCGGGCTGTCCAAGCCCACCGCCTCCCAGTTGCTCGCCCGCCTCGAAGCGGTCGGCCTGGTCGTGGCCACCGGCACGGACGGCGGACGCCCCGGCCCCAGCGCCCAGCTCTACGCGATCAACCCGCGGGCCGCCTACGTCGGCGGCCTCGACGTCACCCCGGAGCGGGTGCTGGCGGCCGTCGCCGACGTCACCGGCACGGTGGTCGCCACCCACGAGGTCCCCTACACCGAGGGGGCCGACGCCGTCGACCAGGTGACCGAGGCCCTCGGCGGGGCCGTCAAGGCCGCCGGACTGACCCGCACCGACCTGCGCCGGGTGGTCATCGGCACACCGGGCGCCTTCGACCCCCAGACCGGCCGCCTGCGCTACGCCAGCCACCTCCCCGGCTGGCACTCCCCCACCCTCCTGGAGGAGTTGGCGGCGGCCCTGCCGATGCCCGTCGAGTACGAGAACGACGTCAATCTCGCCGCCGTCGCCGAACAGCGGCTCGGCGCGGCCCGCGGCCACGAGGACTTCGTCCTGCTGTGGAACGAGGAAGGCCTGGGCGCCGCGCTGGTACTGGGCGGCCGGCTGCACCGCGGCTGGACCGGCGGCGCCGGCGAGGTGGGCTTCCTGCCCGTGCCGGGCCGGCCCCTGGTCCGGCAGGTCACCCGGGCCAACTCCGGCGGGTACCAGGAGCTGGCCGGCGTGGAGGGACTGCCCCGGCTCGCCGCGGAACTGGGCGTCGAGCCGCCGGACACCCCCGGTACCGCGGGGGCTCCCGACGCACCCCACGGACCGGAGGTCGCCGCCGCCGTCGCCCTGCTCGCACGGGCCGCCGCCGCGCCCGAGGGAGCCCAGCTGCGCTTCCTCCGGTCGTACGCCACCGCGTTGGCCACCGGTCTCGCCTCGGTCGTCGCCGTGCTGGACCCGGAGATCGTGGTCCTGTCCGGGGCGGCGATCAGTGCGGGTGGCGAGCCGCTGCGCGCGCTGCTGGAGGCCGAGCTCGCCGAACTGGCCCCCTCCCGGCCCCGGCTGGTCCCCGGTGAGGTGCGGGAGCGGCCGGTCCTGCACGGCGCGCTGGAGAGCGCGCTGGCCGCCACCCGGGACGAAGTGTTCGACACCTCGGGCTGAACCGCCCGGCGCCCGCTGCCCCCCTGCCCTCCCCCTGCACCCCGCATTCGGCACACCCGCACCCGCAGACCCCACCGCCACCCCCACCGGCACCCCCCACGGAAGTTCCTCCCGCAGAGAGCGAGCCCCGCCATGCCCGGAACCGGACGCCCGACCACCGCGATCGCAGTCCTCGCGGCGATATCCGCCCTCGCCACGGCCTGTACGGGCCAGGGCGCCGACACCGCCTCCGACGATCCGAAGGCGGACGTCACCCTCAACTTCTGGCACGGCTGGTCCGCGCCGAGCGAGGCCAAGGCGATCGAGGAGAACATCGCCCGGTTCGAGAAGGCGCACCCGAACATCAAGGTCCAGGTCACCGGCAACATGACCGATGACAAGATCAACCAGGCGCTGCGGGCGGGCGGGGACAAGGCCCCCGACGTGGTCTCCTCCTTCACCACCGACAGCGTGGGCAAGTTCTGCAACTCCCGCGCCTTCGCCGACCTGAACCCCTTCCTCGCGAAGTCCGGGGTGGACAAGACGAAGGTCTTCCCCAAGACCCTGCTGGAGTACACGCAGTTCGACGGCAACCAGTGCACGCTGCCGCTGCTGCACGACGCGTACGGCCTCGTCTACAACAAGACCGCCTTCGAGGCCGCCGGCATCACCGAACCCCCGAAGACCTGGAGCCGGTTCACCGAGGTCGCGCAGAAGCTGACCAAACCCAAGGGCGACTCGTACGAGCAGGTCGGCCTGATGCCCACCTTCCACGGCTACGAGACGAAGCCGACGCGCCTCGCGGCGCAGTGGGGCGCCACGTACTTCGACGCCGACGGCAAGTCCGACCTGGCCGGGGACCCCGCCTTCGCCAAGATGCTGACCGCGCAGAAGGACCTGGTGGACAAGCTCGGCGGCTACGAGAAGCTGGAGCGGTTCCGCAACACCTTCGGGGACGAGTGGAGCGCCGAGCACCCCTTCCACACCGGCCAGGTGGCCATGCAGATCGACGGCGAGTGGCGGGCCCCGATGGCCAAGGAGGCCGGGGTCCCCTTCGAGATCGGCACCGCGCCGCTGCCCGTCCCCGACGAGCAGGAAGCCGACTACGGCAAGGGCTACCTCTCCGGCACGATCATGGGCATCGCCGCGGGCAGCAAGAAGCAGAACGCCGCCTGGGAGCTGGTCAAGTACATGACGACCGACACCGAGGCGGTGGTGGCCTTCGCCAACGCCATCCACAACATCCCGTCCACGCTCGCCGCCCTGGAGTCCCCGAACCTCCAGGTGACCCCGGAGTTCAAGACCTTCCTCGACATCGCCCGGCACCCGAGGTCCAGCACCACCCCGGCCCAGGCCGACGGCGGCACCTACCAGCTGACCTTCGAGGACTTCGCGTACGGGGTCGAGAAGGGCGACGTGACCGACATCCCGGCCGGTCTCGCCAAGACCGACCGGCAGATCGACACGGACATCGCGAAGGCGAAGTAGCCCGATGACCGGCGCCCACCCCCTGCGGTCGAAGCGGCGGCGCTCCGCCCTGCGGACCGCGGCCTTCCTGTCCCCCTGGCTGATCGGCTTCGCGGTCTTCTTCGTCTACCCGCTGCTGTCCACCCTCTACTTCTCCTTCACCCGGTACGACGGCTTCCGCCGGCCCGCCTTCAACGGCCTGGACAACTGGAGCTACGTCTTCACGGACTATCCGCTCTTCTGGCCGGCGATGCGCAACACGCTGTGGCTGGTCCTGGTGATGGTGACCTGCCGGGTCGCCTTCGGCCTCGGCATCGGCCTGCTCATCACGAAGATCAAGACGGGCGCCGGGATCTTCCGGACCCTGTTCTACCTGCCCTACCTGGCCCCGCCGGTCGCCGCGACCCTGGCCTTCGTCTTCCTGCTCAACCCCGGCACCGGACCCGTCAACACCCTGCTGGACGCGGTGGGGCTGCCCACCCCGGGCTGGTTCACCGACGCCGACTGGTCCAAGCCGGCCCTGACCGCACTCGCCCTGTGGGGGGTCGGCGACCTGATGGTCATCTTCATGGCCGCGCTGCTCGACGTACCGAAGGAGCAGTACGAGGCCGCGGAGCTCGACGGGGCCGGCGCCTGGGCACGGTTCCGGCACATCACCCTGCCCAACATCTCGCCGATCATCATGTTCGCCGTGGTCACCGGGGTCATCCAGGCCATGCAGTACTACGCCCAGCCGCTGGTGGCGGGGAAGGTCGCGGCCGGGGTGATCGGCGGCTCGGGCCAGCAGTTCGAGCCGGGCTACCCCGACAAGTCCACCCTGACGCTGCCCCAGCTCGTCTACAACCTCGGGTTCCAGCGCTTCGACTACGGCACCGCGTGTGTCGTCGCGCTCGTCCTGTTCGCCCTCTCCATGGCCTTCACCGCGCTCCTGATGCGGCGCCGTGGCGGTCTGATCGGAGCCGGTGGATGAGCAGCTCGCACGCCGGCCGCAGATCCTCCAAGGCGGTCCTGCACTGGGTGGCGGTGCACTCGCTCGGCGTGGCCGCCGCCCTCTTCTTCGTCCTCCCCTTCGTCTTCCTGCTCCTCACCTCCCTGATGGGCGACCGGCAGGCGCTGACCCGCGACCTGTGGCCCGACACCTGGGAATGGGGCAACTACGTGAAGGTGTGGCACACCCCGGGCTTCCTGACCTGGTGGCGCAACACGCTCCTGTACGCGGGACTCGGCACCCTGTTGACCGTGGTCTCCTCCGTGCCCGTCGCGTACGCGCTCGCCAAGTTCCGCTTCCGCGGGCGGCGGCTCGCGCTGCTCCTCGTGATCGCCATGATGATGCTGCCGCCGCAGGTGGTGGTCATCCCCATGTACCTCTTCTGGGCCAAACAGCTCGACCTGTCGGGCACGCTGTGGCCGCTGATCATCCCGATGGCCTTCGGTGACGCCTTCTCCATCTTCCTGCTCCGCCAGTTCCTGCTGACCATCCCCGACGAGTACCTGGACGCGGCCCGCGTCGACGGCTGCGGCGAACTGCGCACCCTGCTGCGCGTGGTGCTGCCGATGGCCAAGCCCGGGATCGCCGCCGTCGCGCTCTTCCAGTTCTTCTGTGCCTGGAACGACTACTTCGGCCCGCAGATCTACGCCTCCGACAACCCGGCCGCCTGGACCCTCAGTTACGGACTGGAGTCCTTCAAGGGGGCGCACCACACCAACTGGAACCTGACCATGGCCGCGACCGTACTGGTCATGGCACCGGTGATCGTCCTCTTCTTCTTCGCCCAGAAGGCGTTCGTCGAGGGAGTCACCCTGACCGGCGTGAAAGGCTGACGACGATGAAACTCGCAGTGGTGGGCGGCGGTTCCACCTACACCCCCGAGCTGATCGACGGGTTCGCACGACTGCGCGACACCCTGCCCGTCGGCGAGCTCGTACTGATCGACCCGGCCACCGAACGGCTGGAGCTGATCGGCGGTCTGGCCCGGCGGATCTTCGCCCGGCAGGGCCACCCGGGCCGCGTCACCACCACTTCCGACCTCGACGCGGGCATCGCCGGGGCCGACGCGGTCCTGCTCCAGCTGCGCGTCGGCGGGCAGGCCGCCCGGCTGCGGGACGAGACCTGGCCGCTGGAGTGCGGCTGCGTCGGCCAGGAGACCACGGGCGCGGGCGGCCTCGCCAAGGCGCTGCGCACCGTCCCCGTGGTCCTCGACATCGCCGAGCGCGTCCGGCGGACCAACCCGGACGCGTGGATCATCGACTTCACCAACCCGGTCGGGATCGTCACCCGGGCCCTGCTCCAGGCCGGGCACAAGGCCGTCGGGCTGTGCAACGTCGCCATCGGCCTGCAGCGGAAGTTCGCGGCCCTGCTGGACCTGGCACCGGCCGACATCCACCTGGACCACGTGGGCCTCAACCACCTCACCTGGGAACTGGGCGTGCGCCGGGGAGGCCCGGACGGCGAGGACCTGCTGCCGGGTCTGCTCGCCGCGCACGGCGAGGCCGTCGCCGGGGACCTGCGGCTGCCGCGGGCGGTCCTGGACCGGCTCGGCGTCGTGCCCTCGTACTACCTGCGCTACTTCTACGCCCACGACGAGGTCGTACGGGAGCTGGGGACCAAGCCCTCGCGGGCCGCCGAGGTCGCCGCGATGGAGCGGGAACTGCTCGCCCTGTACGGGGATCCCGCGCTCGACGAGAAGCCGGCGCTGCTGGCGAAGCGGGGCGGGGCCTTCTACTCCGAGGCGGCCGTGGACCTGGCCGCCTCCCTGCTGGGCGACGGCGGAACCGCCGTGCAGGTGGTCAACACGTACAACAACGGCACGCTGCCCTTCCTGCCGGACGACGCGGTGATCGAGGTGCCGGCCCGCGTCGGCGGATCCGGCGCCGTCCCGCTGGCGGTGCCCCGGCTGGACCCGCTGTTCTCCGGGCTGATCGCGCACGTGAGCGCGTACGAGGACCTCGCACTCGACGCGGCCCTGCGCGGCGGGCGCGAGCGGGTCTTCACGGCACTGCTGGCGCACCCGCTCATCGGGCAGTTCGACCTGGCCGAAGGGCTGACCGACCGGCTCCTCGCGCACAACAAGGAGCACCTGCCATGGGCGTGACCCTCCCCTCGGTGCTGGCGATCGACGCGGGCAACAGCAAGACGGACGTGGCGCTCCTCGCCCCGGACGGCTCGGTGCTGTGCTCCGGCCAGGCCGGGGGCTTCCAGCCGCCACGCACGGGGGTGGTCGCGGCCGTCGACGTGCTGGCCGAGGCGATGGCCGACGCCGGGCTGCGCGCGGACCCGGCGGCCGGGCCGTGGGCCGAGCGGGTGTCGGCGTGCCTGGCCAACGCCGACTTCGCGGTGGAGGAGCGGGAGCTGGCGCGGGAGATCGAGCGCCGCGGCTGGGGCCGTACGACGGCGGTGCACAACGACACCTTCGCGCTGCTGCGCTCCGGGCTGCCGACGGGCGCCGATCCGTGCGGGGTCGCGGTGGTGTGCGGGGCGGGCATCAACTGCGTCGGGATGACCCCGGACGGGCGGACCGCACGCTTCCCCGCGGTCGGCCGGATCTCCGGCGACTGGGGCGGCGGGGGCGGGCTGGCCGAGGAGGCCCTGTGGTGCGCGGCCCGGGCCGAGGACGGTCGGGGCGGGCCGACGGAGCTGGCCCGGGCGCTGCCCGCGCACTTCGGCCACGTGTCGATGGCCTCGCTGATCGAGGCGATGCACCTGGGCCGGGTGGCGCACGCGCGGCGGCACGAGCTGACACCGGTGCTGTTCGCGGTGGCGTCCGCCGGGGACCCGGTGGCGCTGTCGCTGGTGCACCGGCAGGCGGACGAGGTGGTGGCCATGGCGTCGGTGGCGCTGGGTCGCCTGGGTCTGCTGGAGCGGGAGGTACCGGTGGTGCTGGGCGGCAGTGTGCTGGCGGCCGGACACCCGCAACTCAACGACCGGATCGCCGCGGGCCTCGCCGAACGGGCCCCGCGCGCCCGGATCTCCGTGATCACGGCGCCACCGGTGCTGGGCGCCGGTCTGCTGGGCCTGGACGCGCTCGGCTCCCCACCCGAGGCATATGAAAAACTCCGTGCCCATTTCGGGTGAACCCACCCGGGAAGTCCTCCGGTCTGGAACCGTGGCGCCCATACGGACGTATTGACGGTGAAGGGGCGACGAAGGGGGCCCTCAGGGACGGATCGCCCTGGATCCAGCACCGGGTGCTGTGGTCGACCGGCACTACGGCCATACTGCTGCGCAGGGGGTACCTCCCAGCGTCGGCTGGAGGACGACAGGACCGAGGGGGAGGTCACGGTGGCGATCACATCACGCGCGCCCGCGCCAGGGGGCGGTGCTTCCGCGCCGTCCGCCGGGCCGACGGCACCACCGCCCGCCGGGCCGGCCCGTCGGGGCACCGCCTGGGCCGAGGGCGTGGAGCGGCTGCGCGAGGCGGCCACCACCGAGCCGGGCCGGCTGCGCATCATCGGCGCGGTACTGGCCGCCCTGATCGTGCTGTTCGGCACGGTGAGCGTCTGGGAGATCTCCGACCGGGCCGCGGCCGCCGACGACGTGGTGGGTCGCAGCCAGCCGCTGAGCGCGGACGCGGCGAGCATCTACCGCTCCCTGGCGGACGCCGACACCACCTCCTCCAGCGGGTTCCTGCTGGGGGCCCAGGAGCCGCGCGAGGTCCGCCGGCGGTACGAGAAGGACATCGCCAACGCCTCCAAGCTGCTGGTGAGCGCCGCCGCCAACACCGGTGGCAACGAGGACTCCCGCCGGCAGATCACCGTGCTGAGCGAACAGCTCCCGCGCTACACCGGCCTGATCGAGCAGGCCCGCGCCACCAACCGGCAGGGCCTGCCGCTGGGCGGTGCCTACCTCCGCTACGCCAACGAGCAGATGACCACCCAGCTGCTGCCCGCCGCGCAGCGGCTCTACGAGTCGGAGACCAAGCGGCTCTACCAGGACCACGACGACGCCCGGTCCTGGCCGCTGGCGTCGATCGGTCTGGGCCTGCTCGCGGTCGCCGCCCTCGTCTGGGCGCAGCGGCGCAACTACCGGCACACGAACCGGGTCCTCAACCACGGGCTGGTGGCCGCGACGGCCGCCTCGGTGGTGGTCCTGCTGTGGCTCGCCGTGGGGCACACGGTGGCGCGGTCCTCGCTGAGCGAGGCCCGGGCGGACGGGCAGGAGTCGATGAAGGTCCTCAACGACGCGCGGATCGCCTCCCTGCAGGCGCGGGCCGGTGAGAACCTGACCCTGATCGCGCGGGGTGCCGTACTCGCCGAGGACAAGAAGTCCGACAAGTACGACGTGGACTTCACCAACAACATGAAGCAGCTGGACGCCGGGCTGGCGACCGCGCTGCGGCTCGCCGACGACGCGGCCGGCCGGGACCCCGTCAGCCGGGCCGAGGACGGCGTGCGGCAGTGGAAGCAGCGGCACACGGCGGCCCGGGAGGCGGACTTGAAGGGGGACTACGAGGCCGCGCTGCCGCTCGTCGTCGGGGACGAGAAGCACAAGGAGAGCAGCGGAGCCGCCTTCGACACGGTGGACGCCTCCCTGGAACAGGCCGTCGCCCACGAGCAGCAGGAGTTCACCCGGGCCGCCCAGGACGGGCTCGGCGCGCTGGGCGGCCTGGTGACGGGCGCCGCGGTCCTGGTGGTCATCGGCGCGGCAGCGGCTCTGCTCGGCATCGGGCGCAGGCTTTCGGAGTACAGGTGAGCGCGATGCGGATACGAGCGAGGCGGGCCGCCGAAGGTCACGGGAACGTCGAGAACCACGAGGGCCACGAAGGCCCGGAGAGCCGCGCGGGCCGGGCAGGCCGGGCCCGGCACGCGGCGACCGCGGGCACGGCGTGCGGCTTCCGCCGCGCCGCGGGCCGGCTGCGCGGCTGGGGCGGGGTGAGCGCGATGGCCGTCGCCTGCGCGACGACCGTCGCCGTCGTCCTGCTGCCGCTGGCCCACGCCACTCCCGACACCGGCAAGCCGGTGGTCCGCCGGCCCGCCGCGATGGCCGCGGCCCCGGCCACGCCCTGGACCCTCACCGACACCTGCCAGGACCCCGAGGCCAGCCTGCGCCCCTCCGATGTGGACGGGGCGACCATCGCGCGGATCAAGGCGGCGGGCAAGCTCGTCGCCGGCGTGGACCAGAACAGCTTCCGCTGGGGGTACCGCAACCAGACCGCCGAGGGCAGCCGCCTCGACGGCTTCGACATCGACCTGGTCAAGGCCATCGCCAAGGACATCCTGGGCGACGAGAACGCGGTCATCTACCGGGCCATCCCCACCAGTCAGCGCATCCCCGCCCTCCAGGAGGGGCGCGTCGACATCGTCGTGCGGACCATGACCATCAACTGCAAGCGGCTGGAGGACGTCGCCTTCTCGACGGCCTACTTCGAGGCCGGGCAGCAGGTGCTGGTGCCCAAGAGCTCCCCGATCACCGGGTACGACACCTCGCTGAAGGACCGGCGGATCTGCATCGCCTCCGGTTCGACGGCCGAGGCGGCCCTGAAGGCCCAGTCGTACGGCTCGGTGCCGGTCACCGTCGCCAACCAGCTCGACTGCCTGGTGCGCCTCCAGCTGGGCGAGGTCGACGGCATCATCACGGACAACGCCCTCGCGGCCGGCCAGGCCGCCCAGGACCCCTCGGTGCGGCTGGTCGGCTCGCCCTTCACCCGCGAGTTCTACGGGGTGGCCATGAACAAGGACGCCTCCGACCTGGTCCGCCGGGTCAACAAGGTGCTGGAGAACTACCGCGCGGGCGGCGGTGAGAGCCCGTGGATGAAGGCGTACCTCAAGCACCTGCAGCCCGTGCTGCCCGGTGTGACCGCGCCCCCCGCACCCAAGTACCGGGACGGCTGAGGCCCGTGACGGTTTCGGACACGGGACCGGGCGCGGGGCAGGATACGAGGACGGACACGGAGGCGGCGGCGAAAGCGGAGGCACATTCGGTGGAGGCGGGGTCTGCAGTGATGGACCGGGACGACGTCGACCGCGCCCTGGCCCGGCTGGGCGCGGAGCACGAGGCCGTCGAGACCTCGCTGCTCGCCCTCCAGGACCATGCCGGGCGCCGGCTGCTGGAGGGCGCCGCGCTGGCCGGAACCACCAAGGACCGCTGGACGACGGCCGACGCGGACATCACCCGGCTGTGGACCTACTTCGACGCCTACAGCGGGGCGCTGAGCGCCGCTCGGGAGGTCCGGGAGCGGCGGCGCTGGCCGAACCGCGAGGACCTCATCGAGCTGACGGAGCGGCTGCGCGGGCCCGGGGTGCTGATCGCCGGGGCCGCGACCGAGGGCGTCGCGCTGGCCGAGCGGCTCTCGCTCGCCGAGCTCGTGGCCCGGATGAACGGCCTGTACGCGCGCTCGCTGGACGTGGTGGTCGCCGCCGACGCCGTGTGGTCCGCGCTGCCCGCCCGGATCGACCTGCTCGCCGCCGAGCTGCACCGCACCCGCTCGCTGGCCCACTCGGTGGGCGTGCGGCCGGGCGAGCACCCCTCCGGCGACGACCTGGAGGACATCACCGCCGAGCTGACGGAGCTGCGCACCCGGGTGATCGCGGATCCGCTGGCCTTCTGGCTGCCGGCGACGGGCAGCTCCGCGCCCGGCGGCGGCCGTCCGGACACCGGGCGCTACGACCGGGCCGCGCTCGCGCTGGAGGACGTACGCCGCGAGATCGAGGCGGTGCTGGACGTACGGCAGGACGCCGAGCAGCGGTTGATCGCCCTGCGGGACGTGCTCTCGCGGGCCGACCGGACCCTGGCGGAGGCGCGGACCGCGCGCGGCGAGGTGCTGGCGAAGATCGCCGCGTCCGAGGTGCCCGCGGTGAGCGGCCCGCCCACGGTGCTCCAGGAGCAGCTCGCGGCGGCGGCCGAACATCGACGCCAGGCCCGCTGGCACCGGCTCTCGCCGCTGCTGGAATCCCTGGAGGTGCGCGCCGAGGAGGAACTGCGGCGGGCCCGTGAATCGTTGACCGCGGTGACGGCCCCCCTGGCCGTACGGGCCGAGCTGCGCGGGCGGCTCGACGCGTACAAGGCGAAGGTCGCCCGCCACGGAATGGCGGAGGACCCTCTGCTGATCGAGCGGTACGACACCGCCCGGCGGATGCTGTGGAGCGCACCCTGCGACCTACGGGCCGCCGAGCAGGCCGTCCTGCGCTACCAGCGGGCGACGGCGGAATCGCTGGTGCCGCAGCACCGGCCCGAGCAACCGCGAGACCAGGAACAGCGGCCCGACGGGCCGGGAGAGGGGGACGCATGAGCCTGATCGGAACCACGTGCGTCCGCCCCGGCTGCCCGGGGGCGTACGAGGACATGGGTGGCGGCGAGGTCTACTGCGACACGTGCGGGCTGGCGCCGATCGGCTCGATCGCCGCGGGCGCGGACGAGTTGGTGTCGCCGCCGACCGGGATGACGAGCGCGGCCCGGGGTTCCCTGGGCTCCGGCGGTTCCCGCGGGTCGATGGGCTCGCAGGGCTCCCACGGCTCGGCGCGGTCCTCGGCCTCGGCCCGGTCCTCCCGCTCCTCCTCCTCGCGCCGTTCGGTGTCCGGGCGGCTGTCGCGCTCGGTGTCGGGGGCCACGTCCACCCGTTCGGTGTCGGTGCGCAGTTCGGGCTCGGCGGCCTCGGGCCGCAGCCGGCTGGGCGCCGGGCTGGTCAACGTGCCGGAGGTGCCGCGTCCGAATCCCTCGACCGCGGTCCTGGAGAACCCGGAGGTGCCGGAGCGCAAGCGGTTCTGCTCGCGCTCGGACTGCGGGGCCCCGGTGGGCCGCTCCAGGGGCGACCGGCCGGGCCGGACGGAAGGGTTCTGCACCAAGTGCGGGCACCCGTACTCCTTCGTGCCCAAGCTGCGCTCCGGTGATGTGGTGCGCGGCCAGTACGAGGTGGCGGGCTGCCTCGCGCACGGCGGTCTCGGCTGGGTGTACCTGGCGGTGGACCGGGCGGTGGCGGACCGGTGGGTGGTGCTCAAGGGCCTGCTGGACACCGGGGACCAGGACGCGATGGAGGCCGCGATCTCCGAGCGGCGCTTCCTCGCGGAGATCGAGCACTCCAACATCGTGCGGATCTACAACTTCGTGGAGCACCTGGACCAGCGGACCGGTTCGCTGGACGGGTACATCGTCATGGAGTACGTCGGCGGCAAATCGCTGAAGGAGATCGCGAACGAGCGGCGCCGGCCGGACGGTCGGCGCGACCCGCTGCCGGTGGAGCAGGCCTGCGCCTACGGCATCGAGGCGCTGGAGGCGCTCGGCCACCTGCACAGCAGGAACCTCCTGTACTGCGACTTCAAGGTCGACAACGCGATCCAGCAGCAGGACCAGTTGAAGCTGATCGACATGGGCGCGGTACGGCGGATGGACGACGCCGAGTCGGCCATCTACGGCACGGTGGGCTACCAGGCCCCCGAGGTCGCGGAGCTGGGCCCCTCGGTCGCCTCCGACCTGTACACGGTGGCGCGGACGCTGGCCGTGCTGACCTTCGACTTCCAGGGCTACACCAATGTGTTCGTGGATTCGCTGCCGGATCCCGAGCACATCGAGGTGTTCCGGCGGTACGAGTCCTTCTACCGGCTGCTGGTGCGGGCCACCGATCCGGACCCGGGGCGGCGGTTCTCGTCCGCGCAGGAGATGGCGGACCAGCTGACGGGCGTGCTGCGGGAGGTGGTCGCCCTGCAGACGGGCCGGCCGCGGCCGCAGCTGTCGACCCTCTTCGGCCCGGAGCTGCGCGTTCCGGACACCCGGCTGTTCGCCGACGCGGCCGACCCGGTCGTCTCCCGGCTGGGCTACCGGCCGATCGCCGCCCGGCGGGGCGGTGGGCTGTTCGGGATGCTGGGCCGCGGCCCGGCCCCGGGCGGGGCGCGCGCCGGAGCACCCGTCGGGGCCCACACCGGGGTCGCGGCCGGGATGAGAGCTTGACCACGTAACGGGCAG
>NZ_JBGBPT010000037.1:0-81352 GCF_041106355.1 Streptomyces sp. BF23-19
GCAGCACGCCGAGGCACGGCACCGGACGACGCGGACCTGACCGACAAGATCCGAAAGAGACGACCTAGGCCCGGGGGATGTCCGGCCTGATCGGCAGGGCATCCCCCGGGCTCAGAGCGCGGCCAGTTCCGCGGTGACGGCCGCCGCTTCCGCGGGCGAGCTCGCGCGTTCGACGCGTACGTCCTCACAGCCGACCCATTCCGCCGCCTCCCGCAGAGCCTGGGCCATCGGGCCCGCGGCCTTCGGGGAGGTGAGGGAGAGCTGCCGGGCGACCAGGGTGCGGCCCTCGCGGGCCGGGTCGACGCGACCCTGCAGCCGGCCGCCCGCCAGCAGCGGCATCGCGAAGTACCCGTGTATCCGCTTCGGCTTGGGCACGTACGCCTCCAGGCGGTGCGTGAAACCGAAGATCCGCTCCGTGCGGGGGCGGTCCCAGACCAAGGAGTCGAACGGCGAGAGCAGCGTCGTGCGGTGGCGGCCCCTGGGGGGCTGCGCGAGAGCCGCCGGGTCCGCCCAGGCTGGCTTGGACCAGCCCTCCACCTCGACCGGGACCAGCCCGGAGTCCGCGACCACCGCGTCGAACTCCTCGCCCTTGAGGCGGTGGTAGTCCGCGATGTCGGCGCGGGTGCCGACGCCCAGGGACCGGCCGGCCAGGGCGACCAGGCGGCGCAGGCACTCGCGGTCGTCCAGGTCGTCGTGGAGCAGCGCGTCGGGAACGGCCCGCTCGGGGAGGTCGTAGACCCGCTTCCAGCCGCGGCGCTCGCTGCAGACCACCTCGCCGGTGTCCAGCAGCCACTCCACCGCGATCTTGCTTTCGGACCACTCGAACCACTCGCCGCCGTTCTTGGCGCCGCCCAGCTCGGTGGAGGTCAGCGGGCCGTCGGACCGCAGCCGGTCCAGTACCGCCCGCGTCGAGCGCTCCTTGTCCTGCAGGACGTGCCAGCGGTGGCCGCGCGCCCGGCGGGCCCGGCGGCGGAACGCGAAGTGCGGCCATTCCTCGATCGGCAGGATGCAGGCGGCGTGCGACCAGTACTCGAAGGCGTGCCGGTCCGACCAGTACGCCTGCTCGACGGCGTCCCGGCCCACCGCGCCCAGGCGCGCGTACGGGATCAGCTCGTGCGAGCGGGCCAGGACCGAGATGGTGTCCAGCTGTACGGCGCCCAGGTGGCCCAGGACCCCGCGGACCCCGCCGCGCCGGTCGGGTGCGCCGATGAAGCCCTGCGCGCGCAGGGCGATTCGGCGGGCTTCGTCGGCGGACAGCGAAGGCAAGGTCATCTCCGCAGCCTAGGCCCGGCCACCGACAACGGGGGTCCCGTCCGCGGTCGGGACGTACGGAAGCCGCGAGGGCAGGCCGAGGTCCGACGGGAGCAGGGACCCCACCCAGCAGTCGCGCAGGCTGTCGCGGTGCTCCATGCCCGCGCGCTGTACGCCCTCGACGGTGAATCCGGCCTTCTCGGCGACGGCCCGGGACGCGGTGTTGCCGACCCCGGCGCGCCAGACCATGCGGACGCAGCCCGCCTCGGTGAAGGCCCAGCGGGTCACGGCCCGTACGGCCTCGGTCATGTAGCCCCGCCCCCGGTGCCCGGGGACGGACCAGTAGCCGACCTCGTGGGCGTGCGGCCCGCGCGGTACGACGCACAGCGCGGCGACGAGCGGGCCGTCCGCCCCGAGCCGGACCGCGAAGTTGAACTCGGCGTCCTCGCGCCACCCCCGCGGAACCGTTTCCGTGACGAACTCCTGCGCGTCCTTGGGGCGGTACGGCACCGGCACCGGGATCCAGCGCTGGATCTCCGGGTCCTGGCAGGCGGCGTGCACCTCGGCCGTGTCCCCGGGGGTGTGGGGGCGCAGCACGAGGCGATCGGTGGTCAGCGTGATCGGCTCCATGGATCGCGATTGTGCAGGAGCCTGCGGGAGCCTCAGGCGGAGGGTGCCGGCAGGTACGGCGTCCGCGAGGGCAGGCCCAGGTCGGAGGGGAGCAGGGCGCCGACCCAGCAGTCGCGGGCGGTGCCGCGCTGCTCGATGCCGGCCCGCATGACGCCCTCGACCCGGAAGCCGGCCTTCTCGGCCACGGCGCGGGAGCCCGCGTTGCCGACCTCGGCCCGCCATTCCAGCCGTGCGACGCCCAGCTCGGTGAAGGCCCAGCGGGCGACGGCCAGGACCGCCTCGGTCATGTAGCCGCGGCCGCGGTGTTCCTTGGTCGCCCAGTAGCCGATCTCGTGGCTCGCGAAGCCGCCGGTGCCGCGGACGTGCACGCCGACGGACGCGACCAGCGGGCCCTTCGCCCCCAGACGTACGGCGAAGGGCATGGCCGTGCCCTCGCGCCAGCCGGTCGGCGCGATCTGGTTCACGAAGGCGTGCGCGTCGGCGTGCTCGTAGGGGGAGGGGACCACCGTCCAGCGCTGGATGTCCGCGTCCTGTGCCGCGGCGTAGACCTCGGCCTCGTCCGCGGGGGTGAAAGGCCGCAATACCAATCGGTCCGTACTCAGTGTCGTGGGCTCCATGAACGAATTCTGCTGCCGTCCCGGTAACGGGGGCGAACAATTTTCGGTGATCCCTCCGGGCGATGCGGCACCTTCGGTGTCCCCCGTACGTTCTCAATCCGGGCACCCGTGCCCTCACGGGAACGGCGGACCTCCCGACGCGGCCACGTCCTCGCTTACGATGGCCGTTGCGGTGGGGCCCACCTGCCGTGCCCGTGTACGTACAGTGCCCAGGCCCGACCGGCAAGGAGACAAACCTCGGTGTCCGTCTTCAACAAGCTCATGCGTGCAGGCGAAGGCAAGATCCTGCGCAAACTGCACCGCATCGCGGACCAGGTCAACTCCATCGAAGAGGACTTCGTCAACCTCTCCGACGCCGAGTTGCGAGCGCTCACGGACGAGTACAAGCAGCGTTTCCAGGACGGCGAGAGCCTGGACGACCTGCTGCCCGAGGCCTTCGCGACCGTACGCGAGGCGGCCAAGCGCGTCCTCGGCCAGCGGCACTACGACGTCCAGATGATGGGTGGCGCGGCGCTGCACCTCGGCTACGTGGCCGAGATGAAGACCGGTGAGGGCAAGACCCTCGTCGGCACGCTGCCCGCGTACCTGAACGCGCTGTCCGGCAAGGGCGTCCACCTGATCACGGTGAACGACTACCTCGCCGAGCGTGACTCCGAGATGATGGGCCGGGTGCACAAGTTCCTCGGCCTGGAGGTCGGCTGCATCCTGGCGAACATGTCGCCGGCCCAGCGCCGTGAGCAGTACAACTGCGACATCACCTACGGCACGAACAACGAGTTCGGCTTCGACTACCTGCGCGACAACATGGCGTGGTCCCAGGACGAGCTCGTCCAGCGCGGCCACAACTTCGCCGTGGTCGACGAGGTCGACTCGATCCTCGTCGACGAGGCCCGTACCCCGCTGATCATCTCCGGCCCCGCCGACCAGGCCACGAAGTGGTACGGCGACTTCGCGAAGCTGGTGACCCGCCTGACCAAGGGCGAGGCCGGCCAGCCGCTGAAGGGCATCGAGGAGACCGGCGACTACGAGGTCGACGAGAAGAAGCGCACCGTCGCCATCCACGAGACCGGTGTCGCCAAGGTCGAGGACTGGCTCGGCATCGAGAACCTCTACGAGTCGGTGAACACCCCGCTCGTCGGTTACCTCAACAACGCGATCAAGGCCAAGGAACTCTTCAAGAACGACAAGGACTACGTCGTCATCGACGGCGAAGTCATGATCGTCGACGAGCACACCGGCCGTATCCTCGCCGGTCGCCGCTACAACGAGGGCATGCACCAGGCGATCGAGGCGAAGGAAGGGGTGGACATCAAGGACGAGAACCAGACCCTCGCCACGATCACCCTGCAGAACTTCTTCCGCCTCTACTCGAAGCTGTCGGGCATGACCGGTACGGCCATGACCGAGGCCGCCGAGTTCCACCAGATCTACAAGCTCGGTGTCGTCCCGATCCCGACCAACCGCGACATGGTCCGCAAGGACCAGCCGGACCTGATCTACCGGACCGAGGTCGCGAAGTTCGCCGCCGTCGTCGACGACATCGCGGAGAAGCACGAGAAGGGCCAGCCGATCCTCGTCGGTACGACGTCGGTCGAGAAGTCCGAGTACCTCTCCCAGCAGCTCTCCAAGCGCGGCATCCCGCACGAGGTGCTCAACGCCAAGCAGCACGACCGTGAGGCGACGATCGTCGCCCAGGCCGGCCGCCGGGGCGCGGTCACGGTCGCCACGAACATGGCCGGTCGTGGTACCGACATCAAGCTCGGCGGCAACCCGGACGACCTCGCCGAGGCCGAGCTGCGCCAGCAGGGTCTGGACCCGGAGGAGCACATCGAGGAGTGGGCGCACGCCCTGCCCTCGGCGCTGACCCGGGCCGAGGCCGCGGTGAAGGCGGAGTTCGAGGAGGTCAAGGAGCTCGGCGGGCTGTACGTGCTGGGCACCGAGCGCCACGAGTCGCGCCGTATCGACAACCAGCTGCGCGGTCGCTCCGGCCGACAGGGCGACCCGGGCGAGTCCCGTTTCTACCTGTCGCTGGGCGACGACCTGATGCGTCTGTTCAAGGCGCAGATGGTCGAGCGCGTCATGGCGATGGCGAACGTCCCCGACGACGTGCCGATCGAGAACAAGATGGTGACGCGCGCGATCGCGTCGGCCCAGTCGCAGGTGGAGACCCAGAACTTCGAGACGCGTAAGAACGTCCTGAAGTACGACGAGGTCCTCAACAACCAGCGCGAGGTCATCTACGGCGAGCGCCGCCGCGTCCTGGAGGGCGAGGACCTGCAGGACCAGGTGCGCCACATGATGGACGACACCATCGACGCGTACATCGCGGCCGAGACGGTCGAGGGCTTCGCCGAGGAGTGGGACCTGGAGCGCCTGTGGGGCGCCTTCCGGCAGCTCTACCCGGTGAAGGTCACCATCGAGGAGCTGGAGGAGGCCGCGGGCGACCGCGCGGGCATCACCGCCGAGTTCATCGCGGAGTCCGTCAAGGACGACATCCACGAGCAGTACGAGACGCGCGAGAAGACGCTCGGCTCCGAGATCATGCGTGAGCTGGAGCGGCGCGTGGTCCTGTCGGTGCTCGACCGCAAGTGGCGTGAGCACCTGTACGAGATGGACTACCTGCAGGAGGGCATCGGCCTGCGGGCCATGGCCCAGAAGGACCCGCTGGTCGAGTACCAGCGCGAGGGCTTCGACATGTTCAACGCCATGCAGGAGGGCATCAAGGAGGAGTCCGTCGGCTACCTGTTCAACCTGGAGGTCCAGGTCGAGCAGCAGGTCGAGGAGCTGCCGGTGCAGGACGCGGCGCCGTCGCTGACGAAGGAGCCGGCGGGTGCGCGTCCGGAGATCCGGGCGAAGGGCCTGGACGCTCCGCAGCGGCCGGACCGGCTGCACTTCTCCGCCCCGACGGTGGACGGGGAGGGCGGTGTCATCGAGGGCGACTTCGACAGCGACGCCGCCGGCGGTGAGGGTGACGGGATGACGCGGGCGGAGCGTCGCAAGGCGCAGAAGGCCGCCGGTGGTCGTCGCCGGAAGAAGTAACCCGCTGCCCTTGGGTTGAGCTGGATCTGTCGGCCGGGGCCGGACACCGTGGGTGTCCGGCCCCGGCCGCGTTGTGTGCGGGTGCGGGTGCCTGTGCGTGTGCGGCGCCGTTGCCGCGGGCGCTGCCCCCGGACCCCCGCGCCTCGAACGCCGGCGAGGCGGAAAGAGGCGGCGACGGCTCATGGGCGGGGGCCCTGGATTTCCACCGCCGCGCAGCGCCAGCGGAGGTCCGGGCCCTGTTCGAGGCGGAAGGCCATGGCGGTGAGGCGGTCGCCGGTGGCGATGCGGGCGAAGGCCTCGATGACTCCCGGGCCGGGGGTGAAGCGGCCGCACCGGCGGATCACCGGGCGGAGGCGGTCGCGGAGGGGGTCCGTGGGGGCCAGGGTGATCAGCTGCTGGTAGGCGGGGCCGATGGTGTGGCCGAGGAGCGAGTGGACCGGGCGCAGGCCGCTGACCACCGCGAGGAGGTGTTCGGCGAACCAGTGGTGCGGGCCCTGTCGCAGGGTGAGCGGGGGGCCGGCCGGGCGCCGTGGGTCGCGGCGGCCCGCGGGCCGGGTCCGGGGTCGGCCCGTGGGCCGCCGGCGGCTGCCGTCGTTGCCGGTCATCGTGTCGCGCATCGTGGTGTCCATCGCGAGCTGCCCCCGAACAGGCCGGGCCCGGAGCGGTACCGGGCGGTAACTTGATGGGGATCTTCTACGGCCGCCGAACACGCTCCGCAACCACGCCCGCGGCCCGCCCGGCCACCCGCCCGCTTCACCTATCCGGGTGGGCGGCGGCCGGTCACCGGCCCCGGGCGGCGCCCGTCGGCGTACCCGGGTGGACGGGCGCGGCTCCCGGTCCGGCGCCCCGAAGGGGGACGGAGTCCATCACCCGCCCGGCCGCGCCCGAGTCGTATCCTGAGGGCGTTTCCGACTACCGAAAGCAGCCGGCCATGCGCGTGTACGTCCCCCTGACCCTCCCCGGGCTCGCCGAGGTGCACAAGGCGGGTGAGCTGGGTCCCGCCCCGCTGCTGGCGTACGCCGTCACCCCCGGGCTCCGCGAGTGGTACGTCTCGGAGGACATCGAGGAGCTGGAGTACGCCGCCCTGAACCGGGCCGCGCTCGCCTCCCTGCGGCTGGTCGCCGCGGACGCGGGCGCCCCGCGCCGCCGCGTCGTGGTCGCCTTCGACGTCGACGACAAGGCCGCCACCGCCGCTCCCGGGGAGGACGAGGCCGCTCTGGGCCGGGTGACCCTCGGCGCCGCCGTACGGCTCGCCGTGGCCGCCGCCGTGCACGTGGACGCCGATGACGCCGACGAGGACGTGGCCGCCGCCGTGCGGGCCCTGGAGGCCGCCGACGGCGGGGACGCGGACGCGCAGGACACCGTCGACGCCGCCGAGGACCACGAACTGCTGTGGTTCGGCGTGCAGGAGATTCCGGGGCTGCTGAAGTGACCGACACGACCGACGCGACCACCGCGACCACCGCGACGACGCTCCCGAACCACATCGTCTGGGACTGGAACGGGACGCTCCTCCACGACATCGACGCCGTCATAGTCGCGACCAACGCCTCCTTCGCCGAGCTCGGCTTCGCGCCGATCACCCTGGAGACCTACCGCGACCTGTACGTCGTACCGGTGCCGAAGTTCTACGAGCGCCTCATGGGACGGCTGCCCACCGACGAGGAGTGGCTCGTCATGGACGACACCTTCCACCGCCACTACTGGGCCGCCGCCGCGGACTCCGGGCTGGCCGAGGGTGCCCGCGAGCTGCTCCGGGACTGGCAGCTGGACGGGCTCACCCAGTCCCTGCTGTCCCTCGCGCCCCACGACAAGCTCGTCCCCCTGGTCCGCGCCCACGGCATCGACCAGCACTTCCTGCGCGTCGACGGCCGCGTCGGCCCCTCCCACACCTCCAAGGCGGGACACCTCGTACGCCACCTGACCGCCCTGGACGGGACGGGTGTGACGGCGGACCGTACGGTCCTCATCGGAGACGCCGTGGACGACGCCCTCGCCGCCGCCCACGTCGGCGCCCGGGCGGTTCTCTACACGGGTGGCTCGCACAGCCGCAGCAGTCTGGAATCAGCCGGAGTACCGGTCGTGGACAGCCTGGCCGAGGCCGTCCGGACAGCTCGCGAGCTGGCCGGATAGCGACGGGACGGGCTGCTGCACGGACGGCCGGTCACGTCGCCGGCCAGAGTGTCAAAGTTCCACCCCAAGATTTGTACAGATGCAGCGAATGACGTCCTGGGGGTAGGTCGGGATAGCCTTGTACCCGTGATCAGCGCGATAGTCCTCGGGGGCACTGAAGCCTCCGGCCTGCGCCCGGCGCACGACCGTGCCCGGGCCTTCGCTGATCCCCGCCCCCGGGACGTTCTGCCGATCATGGCTCATTCCCTCCCGGTCGGCTCTCTCGACGGCATAGCGTCGATCCCGAACGGACACCCCGCCTCGCGGCGCTATGTCATTCCTTCCTTCACCTACGTCACGCAATGGCGCGCGACAGGAGCCAGAGGACATGCAGACCAAGCTGGACGAAGCAAAAGCCGAGCTGCTCGCGCGGGCGGCCCGGGTAGCTGAGCACAGCCCGGCCGGGGGGCTACTTCCGACTGGGTCCGAGCAGGGAGGCCGTCCAGACCAGGACACGGTGCTCTCCTACCTCCAGCGCTACTACCTGCACACGGCGCCCGAGGACCTCGCGGACCGCGACCCGGTCGATGTGTTCGGAGCCGCGCTCTCGCACTACCGGCTCGCCGAGAACCGGCCGCAGGGCACCGCGAACGTGCGCGTGCACACGCCCACGGTGGAGGAGAACGGCTGGACCTCCAGCCACTCCGTCGTCGAGGTCGTGACCGACGACATGCCCTTCCTCGTGGACTCCGTGACGAACGAGCTGTCCCGCCAGGGCCGCGGCATCCACGTCGTGATCCACCCGCAGGTCGTCGTCCGCCGTGACGTCACCGGCAAGCTGATCGAGATCCTCGGTCCCGACTGCGACGCCCACGGCCCCCGCACGGCGCGCCCCCACGACTCCCTCGTCGAGTCCTGGATCCACGTCGAGATCGACCGCGAGACCGACCGCGCCGACCTCAAGCAGATCAACGCCGACCTGCTGCGCGTCCTGTCCGACGTCCGCGAGTCCGTCGAGGACTGGGAGAAGATGCGCGACGCCGCGCTGCGCATCGCCGAAGGCCTGCCCGAGGAGCCCACCGCCCCCGACCTGCGCGAGTACGAGCTCGAAGAGGCCCGTGAGCTGCTGCGCTGGCTCGCCGACGACCACTTCACCTTCCTCGGCTACCGCGAGTACAACCTCGTCGACGGCGACTCCCTGGCCGCCGTGCCCGGCACCGGCCTCGGCATCCTGCGCTCCGACCCGCACCACAGCGGCAAGGACGACGGCCACCCGGTCTCGCCGTCCTTCAACCGGCTGCCGGCCGACGCCCGCGCCAAGGCCCGTGAGCACCGCCTGCTGGTGCTGACCAAGGCCAACAGCCGCTCCACCGTGCACCGCCCCTCGTACCTCGACTACGTGGGCGTCAAGAAGTTCGACGCCGACGGCAACGTCGTCGGCGAGCGCCGCTTCCTCGGCCTGTTCTCCTCCGCCGCGTACACCGAGTCCGTGCGCCGCGTCCCGGTCATCCGCCGCAAGGTCGTCGAGGTCCTCGACGGCGCCGGCTTCGCGCCGAGCAGCCACGACGGCCGCGACCTGCTGCAGATCCTCGAGACGTACCCGCGCGACGAGCTGTTCCAGACCCCGGTCGACCAGCTCCAGGCCATCGTCACCTCCGTCCTGTACCTCCAGGAACGCCGCCGGCTGCGGCTGTACCTGCGCCAGGACGAGTACGGCCGCTACTACTCGGCGCTCGTCTACCTGCCCCGCGACCGGTTCACCACCGGGGTGCGGCTGCGCCTGATGGACATCCTGCGCGAGGAGCTCGGCGGCATCAGCGTCGACTTCACCGCGTGGAACACCGAATCGATCCTCTCCCGCATCCACTTCGTGGTCCGCGTCCCGCAGGGCACCGAGCTGCCCGCGCTGACCGACTCCGACGTCGAGCGCATCGAGGGCCGGCTCGTCGAGGCCGCCCGCTCCTGGGCCGACGGCTTCCAGGAAGCGCTGATCGCCGAGTGCGGCGAGGAGCGCGCCGCCGAGCTGCTGCGCCGCTACGGCACCTCCTTCGCCGAGGGCTACAAGGCCGACCACTCGCCGCGCGCGGCCGTCGCCGACCTGGTCCACCTGGAGCGGCTCGCCGCCAGCGACCGCCAGTTCGCGCTCTCGCTCTACGAGCCCGTCGGCGCGGGCCCCGGCGAGCGCCGGTTCAAGATCTTCCGCACCGGCGACCAGGTCTCGCTCTCCGCGGTCCTGCCGGTGCTGCAGCGCCTGGGCGTCGAGGTCACCGACGAGCGCCCGTACGAGCTGCGCCGCTCCGACCGGGTCAGCGCCTGGATCTACGACTTCGGTCTGCGGATGCCCGTCTCCGGCAACGGGGACAACTACCTCGGCGACGACGCCCGCGAGCGCTTCCAGGACGCCTTCGCCGCGGTCTGGCAGGGCGACGCGGAGAACGACAACTTCAACGCCCTGGTGCTCAGCGCCGGGCTCACCTGGCGACAGGCCGTCGTCCTGCGCGCGTACGCCAAGTACCTGCGCCAGGCCGGCTCCACCTTCAGCCAGGACTACATGGAGGACACCCTCCGCAACAACGTCCACACCACCCGACTGCTGGTCTCGCTCTTCGAGGCCCGGATGGCGCCCGTGCGCCAGACCGCCGGCAGCGAGCTCGTGGACGCCATGCTGGAGGAGCTCGACGGGGCCCTGGACCAGGTCGCCTCGCTCGACGAGGACCGCATCCTGCGGGCCTTCCTCACCCTCATCAAGGCCACGCTGCGCACGAACTTCTTCCAGCTCAACGGCGTGGGCGAGCAGCACGCGTACGTGTCGATGAAGTTCGACCCGCAGGCCATCCCGGACCTGCCGGCCCCGCGTCCGGCCTTCGAGATCTGGGTGTACTCCCCGCGCGTCGAGGGCGTCCACCTGCGCTTCGGCAAGGTCGCCCGAGGCGGCCTGCGCTGGTCCGACCGCCGCGAGGACTTCCGTACGGAGATCCTCGGCCTGGTCAAGGCGCAGATGGTCAAGAACACCGTGATCGTGCCGGTCGGCGCCAAGGGCGGCTTCGTCGCGAAGAACCTCCCCGACCCGTCGGTGGACCGTGACGCCTGGCTCGCCGAGGGCATCGCCTCGTACAAGATCTTCATCTCGGCGCTGCTCGACATCACCGACAACATGGTCGCCGGCGAGGTCCTGCCCCCCAAGGGCGTGGTCCGCCACGACGAGGACGACACCTACCTTGTCGTCGCCGCCGACAAGGGCACCGCGACCTTCTCCGACATCGCCAACGGAGTGGCCGAGTCCTACGGCTTCTGGCTCGGCGACGCCTTCGCCTCGGGCGGCTCGGCCGGCTACGACCACAAGGGCATGGGCATCACCGCCCGCGGCGCGTGGGAATCCGTCAAGCGGCACTTCCGCGAGCTGGGCCACGACACCCAGACCGAGGACTTCACCGTCGTCGGCGTCGGTGACATGTCCGGCGACGTGTTCGGCAACGGCATGCTGCTCTCCGAGCACATCCGCCTGGTCGCCGCCTTCGACCACCGGCACATCTTCATCGACCCGCACCCGGACGCGGCGACCTCCTACGCCGAGCGCCGGCGCCTGTTCGAGCTGCCGCGCTCCTCGTGGGCCGACTACGACACCTCGCTGATCTCGGCGGGCGGTGGCATCCACCCGCGTTCCGCGAAGGCCGTCCCGATCACCGCGCAGGTCCGTGAGGCCCTCGGCATCGAGGCGGGCGTCACCAAGATGACCCCGGCCGACCTGATGAAGGCGATCCTGCAGTCCCCCGTGGACCTGCTGTGGAACGGCGGCATCGGCACGTACGTCAAGGCCACGGCCGAGACGCACGCGGACGTCGGCGACAAGGCCAACGACGCCATCCGCGTCAACGGCTCCGACGTGCGGGCCAAGGTCATCGGCGAGGGCGGCAACCTGGGTCTGACCCAGCTCGGCCGGATCGAGTTCGCCCGCAGCGGCGCCGGCGGCGAGGGCGGCAAGGTCAACACCGACGCCATCGACAACAGCGCCGGCGTGGACACCTCCGACCACGAGGTGAACATCAAGATCCTGCTCAACGCGGTCGTCACGGACGGCGACATGACCGTCAAGCAGCGCAACAAGCTGCTCGCCCAGATGACCGACGAGGTCGGCCACCTGGTCCTGCGCAACAACTACGCGCAGAACACCGCCCTGGCCAACGGCGCGGCGCAGGCCCCGAGCCTGCTCCACGCCCAGCAGCGCTACATGCGGCGGCTGGAGCGCGACGGACGCCTCGACCGGGCGCTGGAGTTCCTGCCCACCGACCGGCAGATCCGCGAGCTGCTGGGCAGCGGCAAGGGCCTGACCCAGCCGGAACTGGCCGTGCTGTTCGCCTACACCAAGATCACGGTGGCGGACGAGCTCATCACCACCGAGCTGCCGGACGACCCGTACCTGCGCCGCCTGCTCTTCGCCTACTTCCCGGCCGCCCTGGCCGAGCGGCTCACCGAGCAGATCGACGCGCACGCGCTGCGCCGGGAGATCATCACCACCATCCTGGTCAACGACACCGTCAACACGGGTGGGTCGACCTTCCTGCACCGTCTGCGCGAGGAGAGCGGGGCCTCCACGGAGGAGATCGTCCGCGCGCAGCTCGCGGCCCGCGAGATCTTCGGCCTGGCCGACGTGTGGGACGCGGTGGAGGCGCTCGACAACAAGGTCGCCGCCGACGTCCAGACCCGGGTGCGGCTGCACTCGCGGCGCCTGGTCGAGCGCGGTACCCGCTGGCTGCTCAACAACCGGCCGCAGCCGCTCCAGATCACCGAGACCATCGCCTTCTTCCAGGAGCGGGTGGGCCAGGTCTGGGCCGAGCTGCCGAAGCTGGTGCGCGGCGCCGACCTGGAGTGGTACCAGTCGATCCTGGACGAGCTGACGGGCGAGGGCGTCCCGGAGGAACTGGCCGCCAAGGTGGCCGGCTTCTCCTCCGCCTTCCCGGCGCTGGACATCGTCGCGATCGCGGACCGTACGGGTGCGGACCCGCTGGAGGTCGCCGAGGTGTACTACGACCTCGCCGACCGCCTGGCCATCACCCAGCTGATGGACCGGATCATCGAGCTGCCGCGGTCCGACCGCTGGCAGTCGATGGCCCGTGCCTCCATCCGCGAGGACCTGTTCGCGGCGCACGCGGCCCTGACGGCGGACGTGCTGTCGGTGGGCAACGGCACGTCGACTCCCGAGGAGCGCTTCAAGGCGTGGGAGGAGAAGAACGCGGCGATCATCGGGCGGGCGCGGACGACTCTGGACGAGATCCAGGGGTCGGACGACTTCGACCTGGCGAACCTGTCGGTGGCGATGCGGACGATGCGGTCGCTGCTGCGCGTGCACAGCTGATCGCGGGGTTGTAGGAACGGAACGGGCCGGGCCCGGGACCTCGATGGTCCCGGGCCCGGCCCGTTCGGGTTCCGGAGTGCCGCCCGGGGGCGCCGCCCGGGGGCGCTGCACTCCGGGCCCCCGCGCCTCAAGCGCCGGCGGGGCCGGGAGGGGCGGCGAGGTCGAAGGTGGTGGTTGTCGCGGTGAGGGCCCACAACTGGGCGGCTGCTCGCGGGGCTATGGCGTACTCGCGGACGCCGCCGTTGTCCATGGGCTCGGTGGGGGCGGCGACGCGCGCGATGTCGCAGTCCTCCAGGTAGAGGCCGCCGCGGCCTTGGAGGAGTGGGGAGGTGGCCGCCCAGAGGCCGGTGGCGGCGCCCTGGGAGGGGGTCTTGAAGTCGGCGCCGATCACGTGCCCGTGCTCGTCCACCCAGCCACGGTCGATCTGTTCCCGGAGGGTCATCTCCCGCTGGAGGCCTGTGATGATCTTGCCTGGGTGGAGGGCGAACGCCCGAACGCCGTCGCCCCGTCCGAGAACGTCGAGGTGCACGGCGAACAGGGCGTTGGCGGTCTTGGACTGGCCGTAGGCCAGCCACTTGTCGTAGCCGGCGCCGCGCGCCCGCCGGGGATTACGGGACAGCCCTTAGCGGCGGGTGAAGGCGTCGTAGGCGTCGCAGACTTCCTTCGAGGGGCCGTCCATGCGCAGGACGCCGGCCTCCAGCCAGATCGCGCGGTCGCAGGTCTCGCGGACCGTGTTGATGCCGTGGCTGACGAGGAAGACGGTGCCCGCGCGTTCGCGGAGTTCCTCGATGCGGGCCTGGCTGCGGCGCTGGAAGGCGGCGTCGCCGGTGGCCAGGGCCTCGTCGATCATCAGGACGTCGTGGTCCTTGGCGGCGGCGATGGAGAAGCGCAGCCGGGCGCCCATGCCGGAGGAGTACGTCCGCATGGGCAGGGAGATGAAGTCGTTCCTCCCGTTGATGCCCGAGAAGTCGACGATCTCCTGGTAGCGCTCGCGGATCTGCTGCTTGGACATGCCCATCGCGAGGCCGCCGAGGACGACGTTGCGCTCGCCGGTCAGGTCGTTCATCAGGGCGGCGTTCACGCCGAGCAGGGACGGCTGGCCGTGCGAGTAGATCCGGCCGTGGGTCACCGGCTGGAGGCCGGCGATGGCCGCCAGCAGGGTGGACTTGCCCGAGCCGTTCGAGCCGATGAGGCCGATGGCCTCGCCCTTGTACGCCGTGAAGGTGACGCCCTTGACGGCGTGCACCTCCTTGACGCCTGCGGGCTCCTTGCGGGAGAAGACCCGGCTGAGTGCGGCGGTGGCCCCGCCCTTGCGGGCGCCGGAGCCGTGGACCTTGTAGACGATGTGGACCCCGTCGGCGATGACGGTCGGTACCCGGGTGTCGGTGGTCGTCGCGGTGTCAGCCACGGCCGTACTCCTCTTCTGCCTTCCAGAACCAGATGAAGCCACCGACGCCGGCGAGCAGGGCCCAGCCGATGGCGAGGGGCCACACGTGGGGCGGGAGCGAATGGGCTTGGAAGCTGTCGATCAGCGCGAAGCGCATCAGGTCGATGTAGACGGCCGCGGGGTTGAGCTTGAGCAGCGTCAGCACCCAGTGGTGCGGCAGGTGGTCCGACGCGAGCATCTGGTCGATGGACCACATGACGCCCGAGGAGTACATCCAGGTGCGCAGGACGAAGGGCATCAGCTGGCTGACGTCCGGGCTCTTGCTGCCGATGCGCGCCATGACCATCGCGCAGCCGGCGGCGAAGACGGCCATCAGCAGGAGGGCCGGGACGGCCAGGAACCAGGACCAGGCGGGCCGCTGCCCGAAGGCCAGCAGCAGGACGACCAGGGCGCCCATGGTGACGAGCAGTTGCTGGAAGAGCTGGACGACGGTGGAGATGGGCAGGCTGGCGCGCGGGAAGTGCAGGGCGCGCACCAGGCCGCGGTTGCTGTGGACGGCGCGGGTGCCGGCGTTGATGGAGCTGCCGATGAAGTCCCAGACGAAGATGCCGGTGATCAGGAAGGGGACGTAGTCCGGCACGCCGTTGCTGGCCTTCATCACGATGCCGAAGATGAAGTAGTAGACGGCCGCGTTGAGGAGCGGGGTCACCAGGTGCCAGAGCTGGCCGAGCTTGGCCGTGCTGTAGGTGGCCTGCATACGGGCGGTCGCGTACGCGGTCACGAAGTGGCGGCGGTCCCAGAGTTCCGCGATGTAGCGGGGGAGCGTGGGGCGGGCGCCGCTGAGGGTGAGGCCGTGGGTGGCGGCGAGTCGCGCGAGTTCCGCGGAGGGCGGCGCGGGCTCGATCTTGGGTGCGGTCGCGGTGGTCACAGGGTTCGCTTTCGACGGGGTCAGTACGTCACTGCCGAGGTCGGGACGGGTCCGTATCGTCGCTACGGCGAAGTTAGGGCATGGCACGTCGGAACGCAACCGTATCGTCGTTACGTGGGCGCGGTTATGCTCTGTGCATGACCCCGGACCCCGCCGCTTCCACTCCCGCCCCCGCCCGTAGAGCCCCCGCCGGGGCCGCCGTCCTGCGCGCGGACGTGACCGAGGCGATCCGCGACGCGGTGGTGGAGGAGCTGGCCGCGGTCGGGTTCTCGAAGATGTCCATCGAGGGCATCGCCCGCCGGGCGGGGGTCGGCAAGACCGCGGTCTACCGGCGGTGGAAGTCGAAGCTGCACCTGGTGCTGGACCTGGTGGGAGCCTTCGCGGTGGACGGCCTGCCGGTGCCCGCGACGGGCTCGCTGTACGGGGACGTACGGGCCCTGCTGGAGGTCATGTCACACGTGCTGCGGCACCCGGTGGCCTCCGCGGTGATCCCCGACCTGCTCGTGGAGGCGGCACGCAACCCGGAGATCGCCGAAGCGGTGCGCGGCGCACTGCTCGACGGGCAACGCCGCATGGCGGAGGGGATCGTCTCGGACGCGGTCACCCGCGGTGAACTCCCGGCCGGCATCGACCCGGCCCACGCCCTCGACCTGCTGATCGGCCCGCTCTACTGGCGCCAGGTGGTCGTCCGGGACGCGGTCACGGGAAGCCACCTCGACGTGCTGGCCCACCAGGTGGTGGCGGGCCTGAAGGCCAGTTCCTAGGGCGTGTCCGCAAGGTGGCGTCGCGGGGCGGGCGGGACTGTGCGGACGCCCCTGGAAGCTACGGCCGGACGGGGGCCAGGACCGGCGTCGGCGCGGGCGCCGCGGGGGTCGGGCGGCGGTCCTCCAGGGGGATGACCGCCGGGATCGGGGCCGTCTGCCCGAGGAAGACCCGGCGCACCACGCGCTCCGCCGCGTGCCCGTCGTCGTGCGAGCAGAAGCGCGCGCGGAACGCCGCCCGCAGTTGCGCGGAGCGCGAGCCCTGCCAGTGGCCCGTGCTGAAGATGTCCACCAGCTCGTCCTCGGTCCGGGCGATCGCGCCCGGCGGGCACGACCGCAGGTCGAAGTAGGTGCCCCGGGCCGCCTCGTACGCCTCCCAGTCGTCCGCGTGGATCACGATCGGCCGGTCCAGCGCCGCGTAGTCGAACATCAGGGACGAGTAGTCCGTCACCAGGGCGTCCGAGGCCAGACAGAGTTCCTCCACCGAGGGGTAGGAGGAGACGTCGATCAGCCGTGGGTGCGTGTCCGGGGAGGGCGGGACGTCCGCGTACGTGAGGTGGGTGCGGGCCAGGATCGTGAAACGCGGGCCCAGGTCCCGCAGCACCCGCTCGAAGTCCAGGTGGTCCGGCCGGCTGCGCCGGTAGTCGCGGTGCGTGGGCGCGTACAGGACGGCGGTCGAGCCCGCCGGGATGCCCAGGCGTTCGCGCAGCTCCAGCACCTCGGCCGGACCCGCCCGGTGGAAGACGTCGTTGCGCGGGTAGCCGTACTCCAGCGTCGTGTAGGAGGACGGGACGGCCTTCTCCCACACCAGGGTGGAGTGCCGGTTCGAGGAGAGCAGGTAGTCCCACTGGTCGGCGCCGCGCAGCAGGCCCGCGAAGTCCGTCGTCGGGGTGGCCGCCGGGCGGTCCTGGAGATCGAGGCCCACGCGCTTGAGCGGGGTGCCGTGCTGGGTCTGGACCAGGATCTGGCCCGGGCGCTTGACCAGGGCGCGGTCGAAGTTGACGTTCGTGACCAGGTAGCCGGCTCTGGCCAGGGCGGTCCAGTACGCCGCCGAGCCCGGGCGCAGCGCGGTCGTCTCGCGGGGCAGGGTCGAGGCGTGCTCCGGGTCGCAGATCCACGCCGTGCGCATGCGCGGCGCGAGCTCCCGCAGTGTGGCCTCGATCGCCGCCGGGTTGCAGGCGTAGCCGCCGTGCCAGTACGCGGAGAAGACCGCGAGTTCCGGGCGCACGGGCAGGAGGCGCTGGCTGCGGTAGTGCAGGCGCAGGGCCGTCTCGCGCAGCCCCCGCCCCAGGGCCGCGGCCGCGCGGCCCAGCGCCAGTCCGGCACCGCGCAGCGCCGACAGCAGCCGGTAGGTGCGCCGGGTGCCCAGCCGCATCAGGGTGTGCCGGACCCGGTCGGTCCGCGACTGGGACAGCGGCAGGGCGCTGCTGCCGCCGGGGACGTGGTAGCGGCGCAGCAGGGCGCAGGCCCGGGCGAAGAACTCGGCCCGTGCGGCGCGCGGGAGGCGGCGCGGGTCGGCGTACAGGGCGCAGAAGTGCTCGGCCATCCGGCGGTGCAGGGCGGGGCGCCAGCGCTCCAGCTCGGGGCGGCCGGCGAGGTAGCCGAAGACCCGGTCGTACTGGTCGAAGACGTCGAGGTGGCGGCGGCTGGTGGTGGTCCGGATCGAGCCGGTGCGCCGCTGCCGGTAGTGGACGCAGACCCGGTCCAGGACGGCGACGGACTCCGCGGCCAGCAGGGCCGGGTAGGTCCAGGGGGTGTCCTCGTAGAGGCCGGGCGGGAATGCGAGGCCTTCGCGTTCCACGTACTCGCGGCGGTAGGCCTTGTTCCAGACCACCAGCAGCATGCCGAGGAGAGCCGGGCGGTCGGCGAGCCGGAAGCTGGCCGGGCCCTCCTGCGACAGCCGGTGGGAGAGGCGGTTGCGGACGAGTTCGCCGGACCAGAAGGTGCGCGCGTAGTCGTAGACCAGGATGTCCGGGGAGCCGGTGGCCTTCAGCCGGTCGGTGATGGCCTGCAGGGCGCCGGGGGCGAGGGTGTCGTCTCCGTCGAGGAAGATCAGGTAGTCGCCGGTGGCCCGTGCCAGGCCCGCGTTGCGGGCCGGTCCCAGGCCCAGGTTGTGCGCCAGGTGGACGGCCGTGACCCGCGGGTCACGGGCCGCGTACTCGTCGATGATCGAACCGCAGGCGTCCGGGGAGGCGTCGTCGACCGCGATCAGCTCCAGATCCGGGTACGACTGCCCCAGGACGGAGTCCAGATTCTCCTGGAGGTAGGCCTGGACCTTGTACGCGGGCACGATGACGCTGAACCGGGGCACGGCACATCCAGGGGTCGGCGCGGGCATATGGCCCAGGAACCCCCGGTGTGGCGATCGGGTTACGCGGTGTGTGGCATTCGGGTTACGCAGTGTCAACGGGCCACGTCACGTGCCGTGCGGAGGGTGGAGGGAGGGGGTCGGGGACCGGGAGCCGGGGGACCGGGGGCGGAGTCACTTGATCGCGCCGGCCATCACCCCCGAGACGAACTGCCGTTGGAAGGCGAAGAAGACGACGAGCGGGACGGCCATCGACAGGAAGGCGCCGGGCGCGAGCACGTCGATGTTGTTCCCGAACTGCCGTACCTGCTGCTGGAGCGCGACCGTGACCGGTGGGTGCGCCGAGTCCGCGAACACCAGCGCCACCAGCATGTCGTTCCACACCCACAGGAACTGGAAGATGCCGAGCGAGGCGATCGCCGGTGCGCCGAGCGGCAGCACCACCCGTGCGAACAGTCGCAGTTCACCCGCCCCGTCCAGGCGGGCCGCCTCCAACAGTTCGCGCGGGATCTCCGCGAAGAAGTTGCGCAGCAGGAACACGGCGAAGGGCAGTCCGAAGGCGGTGTGGAAGAGGACCACGCCCGCGGTGGTCTCGAACAGCCCGATGGCGCCGAAGAGTTCGGAGACCGGGATCAGCGCCACCTGCACGGGGACGACGAGCAGTCCGACGACGATCAGGAACAGCCAGTCCCGGCCGGGGAACTCCAGCCAGGCGAAGGCGTATCCGGCGAACGCGCCCAGCGTCACCACCAGCAGGGTGGTCGGTACGGCGATCGCGAAGGTGCTGAGGAGGGAGCCGGTGATGGTGTCGTTCGCCAGCAGCCGCTCGTAGTTGTCGGCCGTCAGCCGCGAGGGCGCCGTCAGGACCTGCCACCAGCCGCCGTTGTTGAGGTCGGTGGGGGAGAGGAGCGAGGACAGCAGCAGTCCGAGGGTGGGCAGCAGCCAGAAGAGCGCCGCCACGACCAGGAAGACGCGCAGGGCTCCCGCGGCGAGCCGGGCGGAGGCGCGCGCGGCGTACGAAGGCCCGGTGGCGGCGAGAACGGCGGACGAGGACCCGGCGGACGAGGACCCGACGTGCGAAGGCCCGGCGTGCGAAGGCCCGACGTGTGAAGGCCCGACGTGTGAAGGTCCGGCCTGCGAAGGCTCCGCCTGCGCGGGCCTGGCGTAGGTGGGTTCGGCCGCTGGCGGGTCCGGCGTCGCGTCGGTACCGCTCATCGGGTCCCCTCCTTGCGCAGCCGACGGATGTTCACGAGCATCACCGGGATCACCAGCACCAGCAGCAGCACCGCGATGGCGCTGCCCAGCCCCGGATCGGCGTCGGTGCCGAAGGAGGTCCGGTACAGCTGGAGCGCGAGCACGTTCGCGTCGTCCTGGACCGCGCCCGGCGCGATCACGAAGACCAGGTCGAAGATCTTCATGACGTTGATGACGAGGGTGACCAGCACGACCGCCAGGACGGGCGCCAGCAGCGGGACGGTGATCCGCCGGAACACCTGCCACTCGTTCGCCCCGTCCACGCGCGCCGCCTCCAGCAGCTCACGCGGTACGGCGGCCAGCCCGGCCCCGATCAGCACCATCGCGAAACCGGCCCACATCCATACGTACGCCCCGATGACCGCCGGGGTGACCAGCGCCGGGCCGAGCCACTGCACCCCCGCGTACGCCTCCCGGAAGTTGGTCGCGGGCAGCCGCAGCCGGGCCCCGTCGGCCTTCGCGGACAGGGCGAAGGTGCCGTCGGCGCCGGCGGTCGCGGTGTCGACCACCCGGCCGTCCTTGACCGCCTCGATCCGCATCCCGGAGAAGCCCTGCTCGGTCGGGTCGACCACGTTCGTCGCCCCGCCCCCGCCCCGGGTGAAGTCCTGCCAGACGGTGCCGGTGACCTTGCCCGGCACGGCCTCGGAGGCGCCCGCGGTACGGGTCCCGTCCGGCAGCGCCTCCGGTGCCACGCCGACCAGCGGCAACAGCACCGGGGTACCCGCGCGGACGGGCTCGCGGGTGATGAAGGCGCCCCCGCCGGCGTCCGCGAGCGGCGAGTCCCGGCCCGGTCGGGCCTTGGGGAAGGCCGAGGACTGCGCGAAGGTGTCGTGGACCCCGACCCAGACCGCGTTGGCGACCCCGCGGTCGGGATCGTGGTCGTAGACGAGCCGGAAGATGATGCCCGCGGCCAGCATCGAGATCGCCATCGGCATGAAGACCAGCAGCTTGAACGCCGTTCCCCAGCGCACCCGTTCGGTGAGCACCGCGAAGATCAGCCCGAGGGCGGTGGCCGTGGCCGGGGCGAACACCACCCACAGCGCGGTGTTCTTGAGCGCGGTACGGATCGTGTCGTCGCTCAGGAGCTCCCGGTAGTTGTCACCGCCGACGAAGGTGTCGCCGGAACGGTCGAAGAAGCTGCGGTAGAGGGAGTAGCCGATCGGGTGCACGACGAGCGCACCGAGCAGGACGAGCGCCGGGAGGAGGAACGCCGCCGCGATCAGACGGCGGCGCCGGGCCTCCACGGACACGACGCCCTTCACGGCGGTGCGGGTGGCAGCGGCAGGGGCCGGCACGGGATCAGTTCCCGTAGGCCTTGGCCGCGTCCGCCTCCAGTTTCGCCTGGGTCCCCGCCACGTCCGACGGGTTCGCCAGGAAGTCCTGGAGCGCCTTCCACTCGCCCGCGCCCGGGGTTCCGCCGAAGGCCGCCGGGGCCTGGTCCGACATGTCGAAGCGGAAGTCGTCACCGGCGGCGATCAGCGCCTTGGCGATGTCCCGTTGGATGGCGTTCGGATAGGCGCTCGGGTTCACGGCCCGGTTCGGGGAGACGAAACCGCCCTGAGCCGCGTGGATCTCCGCCGCGTCCGGGGAGGCCAGGAAGGTCAGCAGGGCCTGCGCCCCCTTCGAGGGCTTCAGCGCGACCGCCACGTCACCGCCCGAGACCACCGGGGCCTTCCCGCCGACCGCCGGGAAGGGGAAGACGAGGGCGTCCTCGCCCACCTTCGCCTCCGTCTGCGCGATATTCACCGCCACGAAGTCGCCCTCGAAGACCATCGCCGCCGCCGGCCGGTCGCCGCCGGTGAAGGTCTGCGTCACCGACTTCGGGAACTCGGTGGACAGCGCCCCGCTCGGCCCGCCCGCCAGGAAGTCCTTGCGGCCGAACAGCTCGCCGAGCGTGGTCAGCGCCTGCTTGACGCTGTCGTCCGTCCACTTGATCCGATGCTTGGCCAGCTGGTCGTACTTCTCCGGCCCGGCCTGGGAGAGGTAGATGTTCTCGAACCAGTCGGTGAGGGTCCAGCCGTCCGCACCCGCCACCGAGACGGCCGGGGTGCCGGAGGCGGACAGCGTGTCGGCCGCGGCGATCAGTTCCTTCCAGGTCTTGGGCGGCTTCACCCCCGCCGCCTCGAAGGCCTTCGCGTTGTACCAGATCAGCGACTTGTTGGCGGCCTTGTAGTACACGCCGTACTGGGTGCCCCCGACGGCGCCGAGCGTGCGCCAGCCCTTCGAGTAGTTCGCGTCGAGCTGGGCGGCGGCCTCCGGGCCCAGCGGCTGCGCCCACTTGTTCTCCACCGCCGCCGCCAGCGCCCCCACCTGGGGGAGCAGCGCCACGTCCGGGGGCGCACCGCCCGCGATCTTCGTGCCGAGGAAGGTGACGATCGGGTCCTGGGCCGGGACGAAGGTGACGGTGGCACCCGTCCGCTTCTCGAACTCCTTCAGGACCTTGGTGAAGTTCTCCTGCTCCGGGCCCGTCCAGACCGCGGCGACCTCGATCTTCTCGCCGGGCAGCTTCGGTAACTGCACCCGCGGTGCGGCCGTGCTGCCCTCGGGACCTCGCGGTTCCTGCGTCCCGCCGTCCCCGCACGCGGAGAGCGCGAGGGCGGCCGCCGCGGCGAGCGCCGTCCAGGTGAGTGTCGTACGGCTCGTTCCGTGCCTGCGCATGGTTCTGCCCCCGATGCCCGTGATGTGTCCTGGACCACAAGGTCTACGCCGAGCGGTGCGCCCCCGCAATAGCGCCTCGCGGGGGCCGGACACCTCTGGGCCGGACGTCAGGGCGCGGGCGGGAACAGCACGGGTATCGCCGAGACCAGGTGCGAGGCCCGGTCCAGGGCGCTGGCCAGCAGTGCGAGGTCGGTGGGCCCGTTGCCCAGCTCACGTACCGGGCGGCGGGCCGGCGGATCACCCATCCGCTCCCACTCCACCGGGACCACGGTCGGCCGCTGGGTCGCCGTCCGGGGGATCCGGCCGGTGACCCGGCCCGCCTGGAACGGGACCGTCCGGCCGTCGCCGAAGCGGAGCAGGCCACGGCCCGGGCCCGGCTGGTCGGGGGCGTCGAGCTCCACGCGCAGGGTGGTCAGCCGGGCCAGCCCGGTGTCCGCCGTACGGTCCGGGCGGGCGCTGGTGGCCACCAGGTGCACGCCGAGGCGGGCGCCCTCGCGGGCCACCGCCTCCAGGGCCCGCACCACCGAGCCGGCGGCGGGGCGGCCCGTACTGCCCAGCCCCGGCGCGACCAGCGCGTCGAGGTCGTCCACGAGGACCACCAGGCGGGGCAGCGGGCTGGGCCCGGCCGGATCGGTACGGGTGGTCGCGGCCCGCAGCCGCAGGGTGCCGGTGCGCTGGGGGTCGAGGTCACCGCGCTGCTCGCCCGGCGTGGGCCGGCGCGGCGCGACCATCCGGTCGGACACCTCGCGCTGCGCGTGCCACTCGGCGAAGGACAACTCCTCCAGCAGTTCGGAGCGGCGCTTGAGCTCCGCGCCGAGCGCCTGTGCGAACTCCCGCATGCGCAGTGGATCGGCGGCGACCAGGTGGGCGCAGACGTGCGGGAGTTCGGTGCAGGGCAGCAGCCCGTCGCCGCGCTCGCCGCCGGCCCCGTCGAGGAGGAGCAGCCCGAGGCGGTCGGGCCGGGCGGCCGCGGACAGCGACGCGGCCACCGAGCGCAGCAGCTCCGTCCGCCCGCTCCCGGCGGGCCCCTCGATGAGCAGGTGCGGGCCGTCGTGGACGAGCTCGGTGCCCACGGGGCCGCGGCGTCCGCTGCCCAGCACGATCTCGGCGAGGCCGCCCATGCCCTGCCCCTGGTCGGTGGCGGCGGCCCAACGGGCCATCAGGGAGGCCGGGGTGGCCCGGGCCAGCCCCAGCTCGTCCAGCAGCCGTGCGGTGGCGGGCAGGGTGGCGGTGGTCGTCCGGTACGGGGCGGCGGAGCCGCCCTCGGCGGTGCGCAGCGGGGCCAGGGCACGCGCGAAGCGCTCGGCCCAGGCGGCGGAGACGGCGTCGGCGGTGGCGGTGCCCCCGGACGGGACCGGCCTGCCGCCGCTGAGGGTGAAGGTGCGTACGGCCGTGGCCACATCGCCGCTGAGCAGGGCGACCGCGCCGCAGTCCCGGAAGGCGGGGGAGCTCGCGCAGGCGGCCTCGTACGTCTCGGCGACCGGTGAGGCGGGGGTGGCGGCCGGGGCCTCGGCGAGCACGAGCACGTGGATCCCGGCGGCCGGGCCGTGCGAGGCGAGCCGGCCGGTGATGTCGCGCAGCGGGCCGGCTCCGGGATCGCCGTCGAGGACGACGAGCGTGTACGGGCCCTCGTACGCGTCGGCGGCCTGCCGGACCTGCCCGGGGTCGGCGGTGGCCCAGTGCGTGCCGAGCGGACCCTCGTCGAGGCGCCGGGTCAGCTCACCCGTACGGGCGACGGCCTGGTCGCGGTCGTAGGCGAGCAGGAGCCGGCAGTCCTGGCCGTGCGCCGGGCGTACGTGGGGCAGCCAGCCGAGCCAGCCCCAGTCGCGCCGCCGATCGGCGAGACCGCGCGCCCGGTCGGCGGAGACGAGCACGATCTCCAGCTGCCCCGGCGCGTGCAGTGCCGCCAGCTGTGCGACCACCCAGCGGGCGGCCCCGGCCAGCCGGGCCCGCGGGCCGGCGAGCCCGAGGGCGCCGACGGCGAGCAGGGACACCCGGCTCCCCGCGCCGAGCCCCACGTCCAGTACGGCGGGATGCCCGGGCGTACGGGACCACAGACGCTCGGTGGGGCCCATCGCGGCCAGCAGCAGGGCGGCGGGATCGTCGGGGTGGGGTGCGGCGGCCACCGGTTCCTGGGGGGCCTCGGCGGGTTCCTCGCCGCGCACCCACTTGCGTGCCCAGGCGCCGAGGCCCTTCCGCCGCCCGGGGCCGGTCCCGGGGTTCGGCGGCGCGCCCTGCGGCCCGGCTTCGCCCGCGGCGTCGGGGAGCGCGGGCGCGTCCGGCACCGGCCCCGGGGCGGCCGGATCCGCGCCGGTGGGCGGACCGGTGGGCGGCGCGGCGGGCGGCGCGGCGGGCGGCGCGGCGGGCGGCGCGGGGACGACGGGCCGGGCGGAGATCGAGAGGTGGCCCTGGAGGTCCGGGGTCACCGTCAGCGCGGGAGCGCCCGCCGGGGCCAGCCGCAGGGTGGACTCGCCGACCCGCAGCAGCGCCCCCGGGGGCAGGGCCACGGGCTGGGCCCCCAGCGGGGCGCTGTCCAGCGTGGTGCCGTTCGTCGAGTTCAGGTCGGCCACCGCGACCCGCCCGTCGGGGATCACCGTGACCGCGCAGTGCAGCCGGGAGACGTCGGGGTCGTCGAGGGGGACATCGGCGTCGGCGGAGCGGCCCACCATGATCTGCCCACTGTGCAGCAGGTGCACCCCGCCCGCGTCGGGTCCGGCGACGACGTGCAGCTGGGCCGCGCCGAGGCCGTCCTCCGGCAGCACGTCCGGCACCGGTCCGTGCAGCGCCAGCACCGCGCCGTCCACGAGCGGCGGCTCGCCGAGCACCCGCCGCTGGAGGTCGAGGCGCTCGGAGCCGGCGTACAGCACGACCGTGCCGCCGGTGTCGGGTCCGCCGACGGTCGCCGCGAGCCCGGAGGCGACCGCGGCCAGCACGGTGCCGACGGGCGCGGTGACGAGGACGTCACAGCTCGCGGGGGCGGTCGCGGTCTGGTGGCCGCTGCGCGACCCAAGGACGGTCAGCCGGATCTGCATCGCCGTCAGCGGTCCCTTCTGCGCGGTGCGCGGTGTGTGCGCCCGGCAGGGGAATCCCGTGACATGACCGTCCGGTCGCCCCCCACCCGGCACGGACGCGTCGTCCGGTCAGGTCTGCCCGGAAGGCGGGGCTCCCGTCCCGTGCCGTCCGTACATGTGCATCCTCGCACCTGTCACGGACAACACGCCCGGCACCCGGCAACAAATGATCTTGATGTGTCGGGACCCGGGTCGGACCCCGGTCGGATCCGGCCACCAAGGCGGGGAAAGACGGGGAAAATCGCCTCCGGCATACCCCGCAAACATCACCCTCCGTACATATGTGCGGCAACCAACCTCCGGGGACCGGCGTCTTCCGAGGGGACACCCCCTAGAGTGGGCCGGAAAACCACGCAGCGGATCGACCACATTCAGACGACAGCAGGGGAGCGCGAGACGTGCGGCCAGTCGGCAGCAAATACCTGCTCGAGGAGCCGCTCGGGCGCGGCGCCACGGGCACTGTCTGGCGTGCCCGCCAGAGGGAGGCCGCGGGCGCGGAGGCGGCCGTCGCGGGACAGCCCGGAGAGACCGTGGCCATCAAGGTCCTCAAGGAGGAGCTGGCCCAGGATCCCGACATCGTCATGCGCTTCCTGCGGGAGCGCTCGGTCCTGCTGCGCCTGACCCATCCCAACATCGTCCGGACCCGTGACCTCGTCGTCGAGGGCGATCTGCTGGCCCTGGTCATGGACCTGATCGACGGCCCGGACCTGCACCGCTACCTCCGCGAGAACGGCCCCTTCACGCCCGTCGCCGCGAGCCTGCTGACCGCCCAGGTCGCCGACGCCCTCGCCGCCAGCCACGCCGACGGCGTGGTCCACCGCGACCTGAAGCCGGCCAACGTGCTGCTCGACGAGCGCGGCGGGCAGATGAAGCCGATGCTCACCGACTTCGGCATCGCCCGTCTCGCGGACTCCCCGGGCCTGACCCGCACGCACGAGTTCGTCGGCACCCCGGCCTACGTCGCCCCCGAGTCCGCCGAGGGCCGCCCGCAGACCTCCGCCGTCGACATCTACGGCGCCGGCATCCTGCTCTACGAGCTGCTCACCGGCCGCCCGCCGTTCGCCGGCGGCACGGCGCTCGAAGTGCTCCACCGCCACCTCAGCGAGGACCCGCAGCGGCCCTCGACCGTGCCCGAGCCGCTGTGGACGGTCATCGAGCGCTGCCTGCGCAAGGAGCCCAACGAGCGCCCCAGCGCCGAGAGCCTGGCCCGCGGGCTGCGCGTGGTGGCCTCCGGCATCGGCGTGCACTCCTCGGCCGCCGAGGTGGAGGCCGCGCTCGGCGTCGGCGCGCTGCTCGCACCCGACCCCTCGCCGGCCCCGGTCCCCGAGACCCCCGGCGCGCCCGTGGGTGGGTACGACCCGAACGGCATGACCAGCGTCCTGCCGCCGGTCGGCGCGGCCGACGCCACCTCCGTGCTGCCCATGGGGTCTCCCCGGCCCGGAGGGCCAGGGGAAGCGGCGGGCCCCGGGGCCGACCCGACCTCGGTGATGCCCCCGGTGCAGCAGCCCGACTCGCCGCATCCCTGGCAGTCGCAGATGCAGGCCGCCCGCGACCGCAACGAGCAGACGCAGATCCAGTACCTCGACCCGAACGAGGACCCGCTGCGCCGCCGCCCGCAGCGGCAGGCGCCGCCTCCGCCGCAGCACCGGCCCCAGCAGCAGCCGCCGCAGTACCGTCAGGGCCCGCCGCCCCCGCAGCAGCAGTACCAGCAGCCGCAGCAGCCGCAGTACCGCCAGCCGCAGCAGCCGCCGCCGCAGCAGCAGTACGCGCCCCCGCCGCCGCAGCACTACCAGCCGCAGCAGCACCAGCCCCAGCCGTACCAGCAGCAGCCTCAGCCGCAGCAGCCCCAGTACCGCCAGCCCCAGCCGCAGCAGCAGCCCCCGCAGCCGCCGCAGCAGCGGCCGGCCCCCCGGGAGCCGCGTGAGCCGCGCCGCCGCAGCGCCAACCCGGTGCGGATCCCCGGCCTCGGCTGCCTCAAGGGCTGCCTGGTGCTGATCCTGGTGTTCTTCGTCGCCGGCTGGCTGGTCTGGGAGCTGACCCCGCTTCAGGAGTGGGTCGGCACCGGCAAGGGCTGGTGGGACCAGGTCTGGACCTGGGGCTCCGGCGTCGTCGACTGGGTCGGCACGATCGGGGACTCCGCGGGCTCCTCGGGTTCCACCAAGCCCTGAAACGGACCCTCGTAGCTCCGACTTCGTGGATTTGTCGACTTCTGGGACACGATTTCGCTCGCAGAAGTGAAGGTCGCCGCGAATCCGGCCCCCTGCCGGCCTCCAATGCCCACCCGGCCGCGTAGCTTTGGTGCGTACGCCAGCCGCTGAGGGAGCAGTCGTGGCACGGAAGATCGGCAGCCGGTACACCGCGCACCAGATCCTGGGGCGCGGCAGCGCGGGCACGGTGTGGCTGGGCGAGGGGCCTGACGGGCCCGTCGCCGTCAAACTGCTGCGCGAGGACCTCGCGTCCGACCAGGAACTCGTCGGACGGTTCGTCCAGGAGCGCAGCGCGCTGCTCGGCCTGGAGCATCCGCACGTCGTGTCCGTCCGCGACCTCGTCGTGGACGGCAACGACCTCGCCCTCGTCATGGACCTCGTCCGCGGTACGGACCTGCGCACGCGCCTCGACCGTGAACGGCGGCTCGCCCCGGAGGCGGCCGTGGCGATCGTCGCGGACGTCGCCGACGCGTTGGCCGCGGCGCACGCGGCGGGGGTCGTCCACCGGGACGTCAAGCCGGAGAACGTCCTGCTGGACATGCAGGGCCGGCTCGGCCCCGGCGGCTCGCACCCGGCGCTGCTGACCGACTTCGGTGTGGCCAAGCTCATCGACTCCCCGCGGCGGGCCTCCACGGGCCGGGCCTCGGCCCCCACGACCCGGATCATCGGCACCCCGGACTACCTGGCGCCGGAGATCGTCGAGGGCCTGCCCCCGCGGGCCGCGGTGGACATATACGCCCTGGCGACGGTTCTGTACGAGCTGCTGGCCGGATTCACCCCCTTCGGCGGGGGCCACCCGGGCGCGGTCCTGCGGCGGCACGTGACGGAGACGGTCGTCCCGCTGCCGGGGATCCCCGACGAGCTGTGGCAGCTCATCGTGCAGTGCCTGGCCAAGGCCCCGGCCTCGCGGCTGCGGGCCTCGGAGCTGTCGGTCCGGCTGCGGGACCTGCTGCCGCTGCTGGCGGGGATGCCGCCGCTGGACGTGGACGAGCCGGACGACGCGGATCCGGACCCCGAGCCTTCGGAGGAACCGGCGGCCGACCCGGTCCGGCGGCGGGGCGTGGTCCCGCTGGTGCCGGGCTCCGCGACCGACTCCAACCGGGACACCCACACCTCGATGCGCGTGCCGGGACCGGACGAGCTGGCGGGCGGGGTGCTGGGCACCGCCCGGGTCCCGCGCCCGGCGGGCGGCCACCGCCCCGGCTCCGCCCGCCACCGGGCGGAGGCGGCCCGCAAGCGCCGGCTGGTCCTCTCGGCGTCGGCCCTGGCCCTGGCCGCGGCGGTCGGGCTGGGTACGTGGCTCGCCGTCTCGGGGGACGAGGCCCCGCCCCCGCAGGACAGCAAGCGATCGGTGCCGCGGGTTCCGTGACGCCGTGCGGCGCCGTGGTCGGAGGCTCCGCCCCCGACCCCCGGCGCCTCGAACGCCGGCGAGGCTGAAATACGAGCCCGGCGAGGCTGAGAGCCAGCCCCGCCGGCGTTCGAGGCGCGGGTCCGGGCAGCGCCCGGGAACGGCTACACCGTGGCCAGTTCCGGGTGCCAGCGCCGGGCAACGGCCGGGTGGGCGCGGACCCAGCCCTTCAGTTCGTTGCGGCCGTACTGGGCGTGCAGCGGGTTCGACTCGTCGTGCGCGACACCGGGCGCCGAGCGCAGGTACTCGCCCGGGACGGTCTCGATCACCGCGTCCAGCCGCGGGTTGTAGAAGAACGGCACCGAGTACCGCTCCACCGCGCCGGGCGGGCTGACCACCCGGTGGTCCGTCGCCGTCAGGTAGCCCTCGGTCGCGATCTCCAGCAGCTCGCCCAGGTTCACCACGAACGCGCCCGGCATCGGCGGTACGTCCACGTAGCCGCCGTCGCGGACCACCTGGAGGCCGCCCACCGAGTCCTGCAGCAGGAGCGTCAGGAACCCGTAGTCCTTGTGCGCGCCGACCCCTTGGTCGGCGCCGGAGGGGGCCGATCCGGGGTAGCGGATCAGCTTGGTGTGCAGGTGCGGGCGGTCCGCGAAGGCCTCGTCGAAGAAGTCCGCCGGGGCGCCGATCGACACGAGGAGCTCCTGGAGCAGGCGGTGGGCCACCGCCGCGAGCCTGGACTGCCAGTCCAGGACCACCGTACGGAGCTCCGGGAGGGCGGCGGGCCACTGGTTCGGGCCCTCCAGCCACAGGAACGCCGGGTCGTCCGGCCCCACGACCGGCGCCGGGCGCTCCGCGCCGACGTCCAGCTGGTCCCGCCAGTCGGAGGCGCCGCCGGTCAGCTCGTGGCCGATTCGGGTGTAACCGCGGAAGTGCGGGGAGTTCAGATTGCTGACGGCGAGCCGGTCGGCTTCCGGGAGGGCGAAGAATTCCCGGGTCAGCTCCAGGATGCGGGCGCTCTCGGCGGCGGTGACGCCGTGCCCGGTCAGGTGCAGGAAACCGGTGTCCCTGGCGGCCGCGTGCAGCTGCTTCAGGAAGTCGGCCCGCAGGGCCGGGTCGTCGGCCTGGGAGAGGTCCAGGACCGGGAGAGTGTGCGCGGACGGCATGACGGCTCCGTTTCGGATGTCACGGGGTCCTGTTCCCCAGAGGTGGTGGGGGCCGCGGGCGGGGGGAGGGTCTCCGACGGGGATGGTGCCGGGACCACGGGGGCCGCGTACAGGACCAAGTCGGATCGTGGTGGATCAGGCTTGGGTTCGGTCCGGCGGCGGACAGCTCGTCGTCGTGACACGCATGTGGTCCACATGGCGGCGCTTGACGAGGAGAACGGTCATACGGAGAGCGTACGCCTGTGCGATCCATCATCAGAACGGGTGATTCGGCCTGCCCGGACGGCGTCCTCCGGGGACCGGCTACGCTGGACCCGTGGCAGTCGTCGATGTTTCCGAAGAGCTGAAGTCCCTCTCCTCGACCATGGGGTCGATCGAGGCCGTCCTGGACCTCGACAAGCTGAGGGCAGATATCGCCGTGCTCGAGGAGCAGGCCGCCGCGCCGTCCCTGTGGGACGACCCGGAAGCCGCCCAGAAGATCACGAGCAAGCTTTCGCACCTCCAGGCGGAGGTCCGCAAGACCGAAACGCTGCGCGGGCGCATCGACGACCTCGCGGTGCTGTTCGAGCTCGCCCAGGAGATGGACGACGCGGACACCCTGGCCGAGGCCGAGACCGAGCTGGTCTCCGTCCGCAAGGCGCTGGACGAGATGGAGGTCCGGACCCTGCTCTCCGGCGAGTACGCCGAGCGCGAGGCCCTGGTCAACATCCGTGCCGAGGCCGGCGGCGTCGACGCCTCCGACTTCGCCGAGCGCCTGCAGCGCATGTACCTGCGCTGGGCCGAGCGGCACGGCTACTCGACCGAGATCTACGAGACCTCGTACGCGGAAGAGGCCGGCATCAAGTCGACCACCTTCGTCGTCAAGGCCCCGTACGCCTACGGAACCCTTTCCGTCGAGCAGGGCACCCACCGCCTCGTGCGCATCTCGCCCTTCGACAACCAGGGCCGCCGCCAGACCTCCTTCGCGGGCGTCGAGGTGCTCCCGGTCGTCGAGACCAGCGACCACGTCGAGATCGACGAGGCCGAGCTGCGCGTCGACGTGTACCGCGCCTCCGGCCCCGGCGGCCAGGGCGTCAACACCACCGACTCCGCGGTGCGCATCACGCACCTGCCGACCGGCATCGTCGTCTCCTGCCAGAACGAGCGCTCGCAGATCCAGAACAAGGCCAGCGCCATGAACGTCCTCCAGGCCAAGCTCCTCGAGCGGCGCCGCCAGGAGGAGAAGGACAAGATGGACGCCCTCAAGGACGGCGGCAGCTCCTGGGGCAACCAGATGCGCTCCTACGTCCTGCACCCGTACCAGATGGTCAAGGACCTGCGGACGGAGTTCGAGGTCGGCAACCCGCAGGCGGTGCTCGACGGCGAGATCGACGGCTTCCTGGAGGCCGGAATCCGCTGGCGCAAGCAGCAGGAGCAGACCGCGTAACGGCGCGATACACGTGGAAGGGCCCGGACACCTGGTGTCCGGGCCCTTCTCGCGTGTGTGATCGGTACGTGGCACGGGGCACGGGCACCACGGCCGGGGCGGTGGCGGTCTAGGCGGTGTGCTGGGCCACCAGTACCAGAGCTGTCACGAGGACCACCATGAGCGCGATGAGTGTCACGGGGTTCAGGCCGGAGAAGGGGCCCTCCTGCTGGAGGCGCTCCCGGTTCGCCCGGCACACCGGGCAGCGGCCCTGGCTGACGGGTGCGGCGCAGTTCGCGCACACGAGCCGGTCATATGTCATGCGCTCCTCCTCTCGTCCCCTCGGTCTTCTGCTGCCTATAACGGCGTGGGGAACCGGAGCGTTCCCCCTACCACTGTGCCGGCTTCGCCGACATTCGGCGCGGCCCGTCCGGGCAATCACGGTCCTGAGCGCCCGCACGCCGGGATAAATCGGGCAAGTCCGGAGGCCGGGTCCCCACCTCGCGCCCGTTCGCGTATGGTCACGCACACCTACTCCCGGCGACCGTGGTGCACCCGTGATCCGATTCGACAGTGTCTCCAAGTCCTACCCGAAGCAGAACCGCCCCGCACTCAGGGAAGTCTCCCTCGACATCGCGAAGGGCGAGTTCGTCTTCCTGGTCGGCTCCTCCGGCTCCGGCAAGTCCACCTTCCTGCGGCTCATCCTCCGCGAGGAGCGGGCGAGCCACGGCCAGGTGCACGTCCTGGGCAAGGACCTCGCCAAGCTCTCCAACTGGAAGGTTCCGCAGATGCGGCGCCAGCTGGGGACCGTCTTCCAGGACTTCCGCCTGCTGCCCAACAAGACGGTGGCCGAGAACGTGGCCTTCGCCCAGGAGGTCATCGGCAAGCCGCGCGGTGAGATCCGCAAGGCCGTCCCGCAGGTCCTCGAACTCGTGGGTCTGGGCGGTAAGGAGGAGCGGATGCCGGGCGAGCTCTCCGGCGGTGAGCAGCAGCGCGTGGCCATCGCCCGCGCCTTCGTCAACCGCCCCGCCCTGCTCATCGCGGACGAGCCCACCGGCAACCTCGACCCGCAGACCTCGGTCGGGATCATGAAGCTGCTGGACCGGATCAACCGGACCGGCACCACGGTGATCATGGCCACCCACGACCAGCAGATCGTCGACCAGATGCGCAAGCGCGTCATCGAACTCGAACAGGGCCGACTCGTGCGCGACCAGTCGCGCGGCGTCTACGGCTACCAGCACTGAAAGGTCCCTGAGACGCAATGCGCGCCCAGTTCGTCATGTCGGAGATCGGCGTCGGTCTCCGTCGCAATCTCACCATGACCTTCGCGGTCATCATCTCGGTGGGCCTCTCGCTGGCCCTGTTCGGTGGCTCCATGCTCATGAGCGAGCAGGTGAGCAAGATGAAGGGCTTCTGGTACGACAAGGCCAACGTCTCGATCTACCTCTGCAACAAGCAGGACGCCCTCGAGGCGAGCGAGGCCGCGACCAAGAAGGCCGACGGTTCGGCGGGCGGCTCCACGGGCGTCACCACCTGCGCCAAGGGTGCGGTGACCGAGGAGCAGAAGAAGCAGATCCAGGCCGAGCTCAAGCAGATGTCCCTGGTGAAGTCCGTCGCCTACGAGTCGGCGGACGAGGCGTTCAAGCACTACCAGGAGCGGTTCGGGAACACGGCGCTCGCCTCCTCCATCACGCCCGACCAGATGCAGGAGTCCTTCCGCGTCAAGCTGAAGGACCCGGAGAAGTACAAGGTCGTCACCTCCGCCTTCGTCGGCCGTGACGGCATCCACACCGTCGACGACCAGCGCCAGGCCATCGACGACCTCTTCCGGATCCTCAACTACCTGAACATCGCCGCGCTCGCCATCATGCTGATCATGCTGATCGTGGCGCTGCTGCTGATCGTCAACACCGTGCGCGTCTCGGCGTTCAGCCGACGGCGTGAGACGGGGATCATGCGGCTGGTGGGTGCGTCCAGCTTCTACATCCAGGTCCCCTTCATCATGGAGGCGGCCGTCGCCGGCCTCATCGGCGCGCTGTTCGCCTGCGCCATGCTGATGTCCGGCCAGTACTTCGTGATCGACCACGGCGTCGGACTGCGGGACAAGATCCAGCTCATCGACTTCATGGGTTGGGGATCGGTGCTGGCCAAGCTCCCGTACGTGCTCTTCATCGGCCTCCTGATGCCCTCCATGGCCGCCTTCATCGCCCTGCGCAAGTACCTGAAGGTGTGACAAGCGCCCCGCGAGCGGTCCGGTCAACCACCCGTACCGGCGCGGGGCTTGTCCTAGACTCGGCGCCATGCTGGGCTTGCCGAGTATTCCCGCCGTCTGTCTCCGGGCCCGCGACCTGCGTCGCGGGGCCGTTCTGACGATGGCCTTCCTCGCCGCCGTCGGCGCCGGTGTGTACACCGGCTGCTGGGACCGCGAGGAGGGCGCCACGGCCGCCGCGGCCCTGGCGGGCGCCCCCACGGCCGAGGGCCCGCGCGAGGCGGGCACCGTCGACCGGGACGCGGTGGCCCGCGCCGTCGCCGAGGCCGTCGCCGAGGGGAAGTCCGGGAAGAAGGCGGCCCAGGAGGTCGTCAGCCGCAGCGGTGACCGCTGGGGCACCGTCTACGACCAGGGCGAGTACGCCGCCTTCGCCGAGGGCCTCGACGGCCACTGGACCGGCGTCGGGGTGTGGGCCGGGCGGGCCTCCGACGGCGTGATCAAGGTCGACAAGATCCAGCCCGGCAGCCCCGCCGCCCGGGCCGGACTGCGGGCCGGGGACCGGCTGCTGAGCGTCGACGGGCACGCCGTGACGGGCCTGGCCGTGACCGACGTGGTCGCCCTGCTGCGGGGCGACGCCGGCACCCCCGTCGTGCTGAACCTGAGCCGGGACGGAGCCGACCTCACCGAGACCGTGCGCCGCGAGCAGCTGCGTACCGAGCCGGTGACCGTACGGCAGCGCCCGGACGGGGTCACGGTCATCAAGGTGGTCTCCTTCACCCGCGGTTCCGGCGACCGCGTCAAGGCGGCCGTCAAGGCGGCCCCGGCCGGCGAGGGGGTCGTCCTCGATCTGCGGGGCAACCCGGGCGGGCTGGTCACCGAGGCGGTCACCGCCGCCTCCGCCTTCCTGGACGGCGGGCTCGTGGCCACGTACGACGTACGGGGCGACCAGCGGGTCCTGTACGCGGCGAAGGGCGGGGACACCACCCGGCCGCTGGTGGCCCTGGTCGACGGCGGCACGATGAGCGCGGCGGAACTGGTGGCGGGCGCCCTGCAGGACCGGGGCCGGGCGGTGGCCGTGGGCAGCCGGACCTTCGGCAAGGGCTCGGTGCAGATGCCGACCGAACTCCCGGACGGCTCGGTGGCCGAGCTGACGGTGGGCACGTACCGCACGCCGGCGGGCCGCAGCCTGGACGGCGGCGGCATCACCCCGGACGTACCGGCGGGCGAGCGGGTCGAGGAGCGGGCGGTCACAGTATTGGGTGGCCTCGGGGTGGGTCCGTAGTGCGAAAATGACCGCACTATGGCTAAGGAAAAAGGGCGCAAGCTGATCGCCCAGAACAAGAAGGCGCGCCACGACTACGCGATCATCGACACCTACGAGTGCGGTCTCGTGCTCACGGGTACCGAGGTCAAGTCCATGCGCCAGGGCCGGGCCTCGCTGGTGGACGGCTTCGTGTCGGTGGAGAGCGGGGAGGCCTGGCTCTACAACGTGCACGTGCCGGAGTACAGCCAGGGCACCTGGACCAACCACAGCGCCCGGCGCAAGCGCAAGCTCCTCATGCACCGCGAGGAGATCGACAAGCTGGAGCGCAAGGCGGACGAGGCGGGTCACACGATCGTGCCGCTGTCGCTGTACTTCAAGGACGGTCGGGCGAAGGTCGAGATCGCGCTGGCCAAGGGCAAGAAGGAGTACGACAAGCGGCAGACCATGCGGGAGAAGCAGGACACCCGCGAGACGAACCGGACGATCTCGGCGATCCGTCGCAAGCAGCGCGGCACGGTTTAATCACCTGGCACGTGGTGGTCCACTTCGCGTACCATGGCGTCAGCACCGCCCCCCGGGGTGGAGCACATTGTTAAAAAAACATGGGGATGATCGGTTTCGACAGCGGATGTCGATGCAGGGGAAGCGAGCCGAGGAAGCGGCAATGATCTCGCTAACCATATGTCGCAAACAATAATCGCCAACTCCAAGAGCGATAACTCCCGCTTCACCCTCGCTGCCTAATAACAGTGAGCTGAAGCCTCTGTGAGGAGCGTCAGCCCGGAAGTGGTCCCGGTCCGGATCCTGGCGTCAATTAGGGATCTAAACCTCTAGCCCCGGTCACGGGGGTTGGAGGGAAATCAAACAGTGACTGAGCCCGTCGGAGACTTGTCCGTGTGATCTCCGGGGCCGAGAAAAGCGCAGCGGACTGCGCTCGGAGAAGCCCTGCTTCTGCACCGTTGGACGCGGGTTCGATTCCCGCCATCTCCACTCATCCCATGTGGGCACAGGCCCCGCGGCCTCTCGGCTGCGGGGCCTTTGTCATGTGGGAAGCGTCCGCGCTGCGCTGCCGGTGGCGGTACGGTGAGAAGCCCACTCCGGAGCGGAGTTCCAGCGAGGAGGACATGTGAGTACGCCGATCTCCGACGAGGGCGGGCCGCTGATCCCCATGCCGGAACTCACGCCTGCCGCCCTTCGTGAGGCCGTCGCGAAGATCGCGCCCAGCCGTGTCCCCGGGTTGACGCAGCACCTCTTCGAGGCCACGACGAGTGCCCAGCAGGCGCAGTCGCTCGCCCCGCTGCGAGCCTTCATCCACTCCTGGGCCGTATTCGTCGAGATCGAACGCCACCCCCGGAGGGCCGCACGTCTCCACGCCCTGGAACGGCTGGTTCAGGAAGGGGTCGAGGATCCCGGGCCGGCATTGGTCGAGATCCAGCAGATCCTCGACAAAGCAGAGGCCGAGACCGGCCTGTGAGCCACTGGACATGGGACTACAACACTGACGATTCCGCGCACATCACCGGCGGTCTGCCACCCGGGGTGATCGCGGAGGTCGAGCGGATCGCCACCGAACTGTCGGCGCTCGGCCGGGATGCCGAGGCCGTCGGTCGTCCCACCGGAAGGACCGGCGGTCTCCGGGAATTCGACATCCTCGGTGGGTGCGGGTTCATCAACTTCCTGGCCGTCCCCCGGCACGAGTGCGTCTACGTCTGCGGCATCACCTGGTACGAGTGATGGCCCGGACGGAGGCGAGTGCGAGAACGGCCGCCGCGGCCGGAAGGGCGTAGGCCGTCGTCGGGCCCAGGTGGTCGATCAGGGTGCCGGCCGCCGCCGCGCCCAGCGCGATGCCCGCGAGGATGGCGGTGACCGCCAGGGTCATGCCCTCGTTGAGGCGGCCCTCCGGGGTGAGCGCGTGGACCCGGGACATCGCCGTCACCATCGTCGGAGCCGTGGCCATGCCCGCCAGCAGCAGGGCGCAGGCCAGCGGGAGGAGCGCGCCCGTGCTCGCCGCGAGCCACGGCAGGGCCATCGCCGCGGCCATGGCGATCAGGCAGGTGCGCAGGCCGCGCGGGCGCAGGGTGCCGTAGAGCAGCCCGGCCGCGCAGGAGCCCGCCGCCTGGAGGGCCAGCACCGGGCCCGAGGCCGCGCCCAGGCCCAGGGCGTCGAGGTGGGCGATCGAGGCGATCTCCATCGAGCCGAAGACCACGCCCGTGGCGAGGAAGAGGGGCAGCAACGGGGCCAGGGCGCGCAGCGGCGAGCCGTGCCGGGGACCCGCCGCCACCGGGGGCTGGGTGGCGCGGCAGGAGGTGAAGACCAACATCCCCGTCAGCAGCAGGGCGGCCGCGGTGAGGGTGCCGGCCTCGGGGAACACCACCGAGCAGAGGAAGGCCGCCAGGACCGGGCCGAGCATGTAGCACAGCTCGTCGGCGGCCTGCTCGAAGGACATCGCGGTGTGGTGCGCGCCCGGGGAGTCCCGCAGCAGGTGGGTCCAGCGGGCGCGGGACATGCCGCCGATGTTGGGGGTGGTGGCGGTCGCCGCGTACGAGGCGAAGAGGGTCCAGGCGGGGGCGCCGGCACGGACGCACACGATCAGGGAGAGCGAGCCGAGGACCGCGATCAGGGTGGCCGGGACGGCGATCCGGGCCTGGCCGTGCCGGTCGACCAGCCGGGCGGTCCACGGCGCGACCAGCGCGGCGGCGGCCAGGCCGGTCGCCGTGACCGCGCCGGCGAGGGCGTACGAGCCGCGCTGGCCGGCGATCATCATGACCGCGCTGACCCCGAACATGCCCATGGGGAGGCGGGCGAGGAGGTTCCCGGCGGTGAACCCGCGCGTGCCCGGCAGTGCGAACAGGCGCCGGTACGGGCTCAGCGGGCGCGGGCGCGGGCGCGGGGGAGTGCGGACGGGGGCGGGCGGGGCGGGCGGGGCGGCGAGGACGAGGGTGTTGCCGGTGACGGCCATGAGGGGCATGACCACCACCCTCGGCCGGGACCGGGCGAACCGTCCAACACCTGTTCGGAGGCCATTCACCCCGATCTGTTGTTAGTCTCCGGGGGTGATGCCCCGTGATGTGGATCCCCGGCTGCTGCGCGGGTTCGTCGCCGTGGCCGAGGAGTTGCACTTCACCCGGGCCGCCGCCCGGCTGTACGTCGCCCAGCAGGCGCTGAGCCGGGACGTACGGCGCCTCGAAGAGGCCCTCGGCACCACGCTGTTCGTCCGTACGACCCGCGCCGTCGAGCCCACCCCCGACGGGGAGCGGCTGCTGCCGCTCGCCCGGCGGGTGCTGGCCGCGCACGAGGCGGTCGCCGCCGCCTTCGCCGCGCCCCGGCCGCTCCTCGTCGACCTGAACACCGACGGGCCGAGCACCGCGCGCACCGTGCTGGATCGGGCCCGGGAGCTGGCCCCGGACTGCGAGCTGATGGCCCGCTGGGAGAGCGGACTGACCCACGCCGCCGCCGAGGTCGCCGCCGGGCGTCTCGACGTCTCCTTCGGGTACGCCGACGGGCTGGACCCGGTGTGGCGCTCGCGCATCGCGCACCGGCCCGTGCGCTACGAGCCGCTCGCCGTGCTGCTGCCCGAGGGGCACCCGCTGGCCGGGCGGGCGACCGTACCGCTGGACGCGCTGGCCGGGGAGACCGTGTACGCGGGCGCCGGGAACCCGCGCACGCTGGAGTGGACGGGGCTCGCGCGCGAGCTGTTCGCCGGCCGGGGGATCCTGATGGCGCCGCCCGCACCGGTGGCCATCGGCAAGGACGAGTTCCGCCGGGTCATGGCCAAGACCGGCAATCCGGTGCTGGTGACCGTCGACTTCGTCGACATGCCCGGGTCCGTGAAACGGCCGCTGGTCGATCCCGTACCGCTGTCCCCGCTGTCCATGGTGTGGCGGAAGGGTTTCAGCCACCCCGGACTCGAAGCCTTGCACCGGGCCGTGGCCGACCTCGGTGCCGCACACGGCTGGCTGGACGTGCCCCCGGCGAGCTGGCGCCCGGCCGCGCTCACAGGCGCCCCCGGCGGCGGGTGAGAGCAAGGTTTCCCGGCGGTCATCCGGCGGGGACCGGGGCGGAAACGCGCCGTTCCTACGGTCGTTCCACGGACGCGAGAGCTGTGGAGGCGTGTGATGACCGGTACGACCGCACCGCGCAAGGGGGGCCGCTGGATCGAGCAGTGGGATCCCGAGGACGAGACCTTCTGGAAGGAGACGGGGGAGCGGACCGCCCGCCGCAACCTCGTCTACTCCGTGTTCTCCGAGCACATCGGGTTCTCCATCTGGTCGCTCTGGTCCGTGATGGTCCTCTTCATGGGACCGGCCTACGGCGTCGACCCGGCCGGGAAGTTCTTCCTGATCGCCACCGCGACCCTGGTGGGCGCGATCGTCCGGGTGCCCTACACCTTCGCCGTCGCCCGCTTCGGCGGCCGGAACTGGACCGTCGTCAGCGCGCTGCTGCTGCTCGCGCCCACGGTCGCCGCGATCGTGGTGATGGAGCCCGGCACCTCCTACGGGACCTTCCTGGTCGTCGCCGCCCTCACCGGCGTCGGAGGCGGCAACTTCGCCTCCTCCATGACCAACATCAACGCCTTCTTCCCGCTCCGCAAGAAGGGCTGGGCACTCGGCCTGAACGCCGGCGGCGGCAACATCGGCGTGCCCGTGGTGCAGCTCGCCGGGCTGCTGGTCATCGCGACCGCCGGGGCCACGCATCCCCGGTACCTGCTGGCCGCCTACCTCCCGCTGATCGTGACCGCGGCGGTCCTGGCGGCCGTACGGATGGACAACCTGGCGCCCGTGCGCAACGACACCGGCGCGGTCCGCGAGGCGCTGAAGGACGCGCACACCTGGATCATGGCGTTCCTCTACATCGGCACGTTCGGGTCCTTCATCGGCTACAGCTTCGCCTTCGGCCTGGTGCTGCAGACCCAGTTCGGCCGCACCCCGCTCCAGGCCGCCTCGCTGACCTTCATGGGGCCGCTGCTCGGATCGCTGATCCGGCCGGTGGGCGGGGCGCTCGCGGACCGGTTCGGCGGGGCGCGGATCACCCTGGGGACGTTCGTGGCGATGGCCGCGGCCACCGGTGTGGTGGTGTTCGCCTCCCAGCGGTCCTCGCTCCCGGTCTTCCTCGTCGGGTTCGTGGCCCTGTTCGTCCTGAGCGGGCTCGGCAACGGATCGACGTACAAGATGATCCCGGGCATCTTCCAGGCGAAGGCACTGGCACGCGGCATGAGCGGCGAGAGCGCGGCCGCGTACGGACGGCGGCTCTCCGGCGCCTCCATGGGACTGATCGGGGCGGTCGGCGCGCTCGGCGGACTCGGCATCAACCTGGTCTTCCGGGAGGCGTTCCGCACCTCCGGCTCCGGAACGGCGGCCTTCGTCACCTTCCTCGGCTTCTACGCCCTGTGCTGCGCGGTGACCTGGGCGGTATACCTTCGCCGCCCCGTGGCCCCCGTGATCCACACGGTCGGGGTCGAGACGAAACCGCAGCTCACGTCGGTGTAACCGGGGCGAAATACGGGTGAACCGAGTCCGACACGACGTGTTGACAGGCTCGGTCCACCCGTACCGCCCCCACATGCGTCACTAGGCAGGTCACGATGGACGACACGAACACCGGCCCGCTCGCGGGCTTCACCGTAGGGGTCACGGCCGCCCGCCGCGCGGACGAGCTCATCGCGCTGCTGCGCCGTCGGGGGGCGGCGGTGCTGCACGCGCCGGCGCTGCGGATCGTGCCGCTCGCCGACGACAGCGAGCTGCTGGCCGCGACGAAGGAACTGATCGGCTGCGCACCGGACGTGGTCGTGGCCACCACCGCCATCGGCTTCCGGGGGTGGATCGAGGCGGCCGACGGGTGGGGCGTCGGTGAGGAACTGCTGGAGCGGCTGCGCGCCACCGAACTGCTGGCGCGCGGGCCGAAGGTGAAGGGCGCCATCCGGGCCGCCGGGCTCACGGAGACCTGGTCCCCGGACTCCGAATCGCTCGCCGAGGTACTGGAACGGCTGCTGACGGCCGGGGTGTCCGGCCGGCGGATCGCGCTCCAGCTGCACGGCGAGCCGCTCCCCGGCTTCGTCGAGGCCCTGCGGGCCGGCGGGGCCCAGGTGGTGGTGGTCCCGGTGTACCGGTGGATGGCGCCGGAGGACCTCGCGCCGCTGGACCGGCTGCTCGACGCGATCGTCGGCGGCGGAGTGGACGCCGTCAGCTTCACCTCGGCGCCGGCGGCGGCCTCGCTGCTGTCCCGGGCCGAGGAACGGGGGCTGCGGGAGGCCGTGCTGGACGCGCTGCGCGGCAGGCTGCTGTCCGCGTGCGTCGGGCCGGTGACCGCGCTGCCGCTGCAGGCGCACGGGGTGGACACGGTGCAGCCGGAGCGGTTCCGGCTGGGCCCGCTGGTGCAGTTGCTCTGCAAGGAGCTGCCCGGCCGGGCCCGGGTGCTGCCGGTGGCCGGGCACCGGGTGGAGATCCGGGGGCACGCGGTCCTGGTGGACGCGCAGCTGCGGCCCGTACCGCCCGCCGGGATGGCCCTGCTGCGGGCGCTGGCCCGGCGGCCGGGCTGGGTGGTGTCCCGCGCGGACCTGCTGCGGGCGCTGCCGGGCGCGGGCCGGGACGAGCACGCCGTGGAGACGGCGATGGCCCGCCTGCGGGTGGCCCTGGGGGCCCCGAACCTGATCCAGACGGTGGTCAAGCGGGGGTACCGGCTGTCGCTCGACGCGGGCGGCGAGGCCAAGTACGGGGAGCTCCCGGCCGACGCGGTGACGGCCCGGGGGGTCCTCGGCTAGCGTGCCGGGATGATCATTGTTGACGGGGTCGAGATGAGGGGCGTCGCGCTCGGCGACGCGGCGGGACTGGCCGAGGCGTTCGCACGGAACCGGGCCTTCATGGCGCCGTTCGAGCCGGTCCGGCCGAACGCCTTCTACACGGAGGCCGGCCAGCGGGAGCGGCTCGAGGGCGTGCTCGCCGAGCGGGACGCGGGGCGGATCGTCCCGTACGTGTTCGTCGAGACGGCCACGGGCACGCCCGTCGGCGCGATCAACCTCGGCTCGATCGCGTACGGGCCGCTGTGCAGCGGCGGTCTCGGGTACTGGGTCGACCGGGCCTGGCACGGCAAGGGGGTGGCCACCGCGGCCGTGGCGGAGGTCTGCCGGGTCGCCCGCGACGAGCTGGGCCTGCACCGGGTGGAGGCGGGCACGCTGGTCGACAACCTGGCCTCGCAGCGGGTGCTGGCGAAGGCGGGCTTCGAGGAGTTCGGCCTCGCGCCGCGCTTCCTGCACATCGACGGCGCCTGGCGCGACCACCGCCTCTTCCAACGCCTCCTCCACGACGACCCTCCGGCCACCTAGCCGCGGCGCGGTGCCGCCTGCGGCGCAGCCATCACATCCAGTGCCTCCGGCCATCTTCAGCCCCTCCGGCGTTTGAGGAGCGGGGTCCGGGGCGGAGCCCGGTGCCCGGCGGAGCCGGGTTTCCTGGGGCTCCGCCCAGACCCTGCGTCTCAAACGCCGGCGAGGCTGGAGGTGGCCGGCCGGATGGCCACCGGAGGTACCGGTTCGGGGGCTTCCGCTGTGACCCGCCGGGCGGCAATCTGGTACGGCACCCCACGACGGGAGGCTGACGGCATGCGGTTCGATACCGGGCGGGTCTGTCTGGACCTGGTGGCCACCTTCACCCCGCACGAGGCGATCCCGGACGGTGACGAGCTGCGGGTGTGGCTCGCCGGCGCCGGCCTGGTCCCCGATCGGACGCCACTGGCCCGGGTGGGCCCCGACTGGGCCGCGGCCTTCCGGTCCCTGCGCGCCGACGTGGAAACGCTCGTACGGGCGGAACTGCTCGGCACCGACACGGACGAGAACGCCCTCGCCCGGGTCAACGCGCTGGCCGCCGGACCACCCCCGGGGCTGTGCGCCGTACGGGACCAGGAAGGCCACCTCGTACGGGAGTTGTGCGGCGGCGTGGAGTGCGGCGCGCTGCTCGCGGCCGTCGCCCGGGACGCCGTCGAGCTGCTGACCGACCCCGGCGACCGGGCCCTGCTGCGGGCCTGCGCCGGCGACGGCTGCACCCGCGTCTACCTGGACACCTCCCGCGGCCACCGGCGCCGGTGGTGCTCCAGCGAGCGCTGCGGGAACCGGGAGCGCGTGGCCCGGCACCGCCGCCGGGCCCTGGCGGCCGGATCCAGGTGAGCGTCCTGGTGCGGGGCGTACCACCCTGCGAGACCGGTTCCGGAACGGGCGTGCGGACAGGGGGCCGATTCGCGTACCTTTGACGGTCGCCCATGCACGTCAGAAGGGGGCCTTGGTGGCCGCGCAGAATGCCGCTGTCGACAGCACGGCGGATTCCGTCCGCGATCGGGAGATCGCGGTCGAGCAGACGCATCTCGACCAGGTGTACCGACGCCTTGAGGAGAAGATCCACGAGGCCGAGTTCCTCATGAACGACGCCGCCAAGCGCGGCCAGGTGGGTACGCCCGGCGCGCTCGCCGAGCGCGACGCCCAGGTCTTCCGGGCGGGTATCCACCTCAACCGGCTGAACAACGAGTTCGAGGACTTCCTCTTCGGCCGCGTCGACCTGGTGCTCGGCAAGGACGGGGAGCGCGGCGCGGACGGCGCGTACACCTCCGTCGAGCCCGCCGACGACGCGATCCGCGAGGACCTCACCGCCGACATCGCCGAGACGCTGCACATCGGCCGCATCGGAGTCCTGGACTCCGACTACGCGCCGCTGGTCATCGACTGGCGCGCGCCGGCCGCCGCGCCGTTCTACCGCTCCACGCCCAAGGAGCCCGGCCGGGTCGTGCGCCGCCGCGTCATCCGTTCCAAGGGCCGCAAGGTGCTGGGCGTCGAGGACGACCTGATGCGCCCCGAGGTCACCGCCTTCCTGGACGGCCGAGAGCTCCCCGCCATCGGTGACGGCGCCCTGATGGCCGCCCTCGGGCGGGCCCGCACGCACTCGATGCGCGACATCGTCTCCTCCATCCAGGCCGAGCAGGACCTGGTCATCCGGGCCCCCGCCGCCTCCGTGGCCGAGGTCGCGGGCGGCCCCGGCACCGGCAAGACCGCCGTCGCCCTGCACCGCGCCGCCTATCTGCTCTACCAGGACCGGCGCCGCTACTCCGGCGGCATCCTGATCGTCTCGCCGACCCCGCTGCTCGTCGCGTACACCGAGGGCGTGCTGCCCTCGCTCGGCGAGGAGGGCCAGGTGGCCATCCGGGCGCTGGGCTCGCTCGTCGACGGCGCGGAGGCCACCACCTACGACTCCCCGGCCGTGGCCCGCATCAAGGGCTCCTCCCGGATGCTCAAGGTGCTCCGCAAGGCCGTACGGGGCGCCCTGGAGCTCGGCGGCGCCCCCGACCGGCTGCGCGTGGTGGCCTTCGGCCGCCGCCAGGAGCTGGAGGCCGACGAGCTGAACCGGATCCGGCAGAACGTGCTCAGCGGCACCGCCCCGGTCAACCTGCTGCGCCCGCGCGCCCGCAAGCTGCTGCTCGACGCCCTCTACGCGAAGTCCGGCGGCGCCGGCCGGCACAGCGACCCGGAGCTGGCCGCCGAACTGCGCTCCGCCTTCGACGAGGACATCTCCACCGAGGACGCCTTCATCGGCTTCCTCGACGCCTGGTGGCCCGAGCTGACCCCGCGCGCGGTGCTCGCCGCGCTCGCCGACGAGCGCCACCTCGGCCGTTGGTCACGCCGGGACCTGGGCCCGCGCGAGAGCCGCCAGCTGGCCCGCTCGCTGCGCCGGGTGGGCCCGGACGGCAAGGGCCCCCTGTCGGTGCACGACGTGGCGCTGCTGGACGAGCTCCAGCTGCTGCTGGGCGCCCCGGCGCGGCCCAGGCGCCGGCGCGAGATGGACCCGCTCGACCAGCTCAGCGGGTTGGAGGAGCTGATGCCGACCCGCGAGGAGACGCAGTGGGAGCGGGCCGAGCGGCTCGCGGCGGAGCGCACCGAGTACGCGCACGTCATCGTGGACGAGGCCCAGGACCTGACGCCGATGCAGTGGCGGATGGTGGGCCGCCGGGGCCGGCACGGCACGTGGACGGTGGTCGGCGACCCGGCGCAGTCCTCCTGGACGGACCCGGAGGAGGCGGCCGCGGCCCGGGACGAGGCCCTCGGGTCGCGTCCGCGCCGGCGGTTCACCCTGACGGTCAACTACCGCAACCCGGCAGAGGTCGCCGAGGTGGCCTCCCGCGTGCTGCGCCTGGCGATGCCCGGCATGGAGCCGCCGTCGGCGGTGCGTTCCACGGGCCTGGAGCCCCGCTTCACGGCCGCCGCGGGTGATCTCGGTACGGCGGTCCGGGAGGAGACCCGGCGGCTGTTGGAGCAGGTGGACGGCACCGTCGGCGTGGTCGTGGCGATGGACCGGCGGGCGGAGGCCGCGGGCTGGCTCGCGGACCTCGGCGAGCGGGCGGTGGCGATGGGCAGCCTGGAGGCCAAGGGCCTGGAGTACGACGCCACGGTGGTGGTCTCCCCGGCGGAGATCGCGGACGAGTCCCCGGCGGGCCTGCGCGTGCTGTACGTGGCGCTGACGCGTGCGACGCAGCAGCTGACGGTGGTCTCGGCCGACCGGGACAAGCCGGACGCGGACGGGGTGCCGGAGCTGCTCCGGCCGTAGGGGCTCCCACCTACGGCCGGATGGTCCGCGGCCAGGAGCGTGGTGCTCGGATACGGGTACGAGTGGGGGGATCACTTTCGGCGATCCTTTGTTAGCCTGGGTACGGCACCGACTCGATCCAAGCCCCCGGGCCCAACCTTCGTCGCTCAGAGCGACCACTTGCCGCGAGGCGAGCATGGCGGGTCGGTGTCTTCAACGTATGAATTACCAGGTCCGCGCCCTCCACTCAGTGGGGGGCGCGGACCTGTTTCGTATGACCCCACCATTCCGAACGCCCGAGGTATCTCGTATGGTGGAAGAGTCTTTCCGAATTTTGTAGCTGGTTACCTTGTACTGGCTGGTAGGTGGGACGATCGGACAACAGGTCCTGCCGCACCTGCTGTGCAGCGGGGCTCTGTGTGTTACAGCGAACCAGGGACAGAAGAGGAACACGGCCATGGCAACGGCGCCCAGCGTCTCGTATTCGATGACGGTCCGTCTGGAAGTGCCCGCGAGCGGAACCGCGGTCTCCCAGCTCACCACCGCCGTGGAGTCCTCCGGCGGATCGGTCACAGGCCTCGACGTGACCGCATCCGGCCACGAGAAGCTCCGGATCGACGTCACCATCGCCGCGACCTCCACCGCGCACGCGGACGAGATCGTCGAGAAGCTGCGCGGCATCGAGGGCGTCAGCCTCGGCAAGGTCTCCGACCGCACCTTCCTGATGCACCTCGGCGGCAAGATCGAGATGGCGTCCAAGCACCCCATCCGCAACCGTGACGACCTCTCGATGATCTACACCCCGGGCGTGGCCCGCGTGTGCATGGCGATCGCCGAGAACCCCGAGGACGCGCGCCGCCTCACCATCAAGCGCAACACCGTCGCAGTCGTGACGGACGGCTCCGCCGTGCTGGGTCTCGGCAACATCGGCCCGATGGCCGCCATGCCGGTCATGGAGGGCAAGGCGGCCCTGTTCAAGCGCTTCGCCGACATCGACGCCTGGCCGATCTGCCTGGACACCCAGGACCCCGACGAGATCGTGGCCGCCGTCAAGGCCATCGCCCCCGGCTTCGCGGGCATCAACCTGGAGGACATCTCCGCGCCGCGCTGCTTCGAGATCGAGGCCCGCCTGCGCGAGGCCCTCGACATCCCCGTCTTCCACGACGACCAGCACGGCACCGCGATCGTCGTGCTCGCCGCCCTCACCAACGCACTGCGCGTGGTGGGCAAGGCAGTTGGCGATGTCAAGGTGGTCATGTCGGGCGCCGGCGCGGCCGGTACGGCCATCCTCAAGCTGCTCCTCGCGGCGGGCGTCAAGAACGCGGTGAGCGCCGACATCCACGGTGTCGTGCACGCGGACCGCCCCGACCTCGTCGACGCGGCCGCGGACTCCCCGCTGCGCTGGATCGCCGACAACACCAACCCCGAGGGCTACACGGGCACGCTGAAGGAAGCCGTGGTCGGCGCCGACGTGTTCATCGGTGTCTCGGCCCCCAACGTGCTGTCCGGCGAGGACGTCGCCGCCATGGCGGAGGGCGCGATCGTGTTCGCGCTCGCGAACCCGGACCCCGAGGTGGACCCGGCCGTGGCCCGTCAGACCGCCGCCGTGGTGGCCACCGGCCGCTCCGACTTCCCCAACCAGATCAACAACGTGCTGGTCTTCCCGGGTGTCTTCCGCGGTCTGCTGGACGCTCAGTCCCGCACCGTGAACACGGAGATGATGCTGGCCGCCGCGAGCGCGCTGGCGGACGTCGTGGGCGAGGACGAGCTGAACGCGAACTACATCATCCCGTCGGTGTTCAACGACAAGGTCGCCGGCGCGGTCGCGGGTGCCGTCCGCAAGGCGGCCTCGGGGGCCTGAGCCCGGCTGTGACGGCCCTCACGGCGCTCCGATCCCGGCGCGTCGCGAGATGCGGGCCCGACGGGCCGCCTCTAGGGTTGCGGGGATGCCCGCGAGGTCCGCGGTCCGCAGCGGCGTGTGAGCGAGGGCGTGGACGGAGCGTCACCGCGGCGTGACTGTGGCGCTTTTCGTGTGACCCCGACGGGTGCCGGATTGGCTTTCCCGCCGCTGGTGGGGGCAGGATGCGTAACCGGGCGAGAGGGTCTGACGTTCAGACCCGGGTCCGGGGACTGTCCTAGGGCCCTGGCAGCATCGGCTTCGATCTCACGCCTCTAAGGCAAGTTGAACACGGGAGTACAACATGAACCGCAGTGAGCTGGTGGCCGCTCTGTCCGAGCGCGCCGAGGTGACCCGCAAGGACGCCGACGCCGTTCTGGCCGCGCTCGCCGAGACCGTCGGCGAGATTGTCGCCAAGGGCGACGAGAAGGTCACCATCCCCGGCTTCCTGACCTTCGAGCGCACCCACCGTGCCGCTCGCACCGCGCGCAACCCGCAGACCGGCGACCCCATCCAGATCCCGGCCGGCTACAGCGTGAAGGTCTCCGCGGGCTCCAAGCTCAAGGAAGCCGCCAAGGGCAAGTAGTCCTGCCCCGGCGCCGAGGGCCGCACAGGCCTTTGGAACGGCAGTAGTACGCAGAACGACGATGGGCGGTCACCCCCGGGCGGGGTGGCCGCCCTTCGGTCTGTCCGGGGCCGGACGCGGGCCGGTGGGCCCGGACGGGCGGGCGGCCGCCCTTGGGCCGCCCGGCGGACCTGGCAGGCCCTGTGAGGGCCCGTCAGGGGCCTGGCGGGGCCCACGTATGCCGCCGGCATGTCCCGCGGGGACCGATGTGCGGCGCGTACGGGCCCTACGCGGACGCCGAGGCGCACGGAAAAGCCCCCCGGGCCCTGTGCGGGGCCGGGGGGCTTCTGCGTACGCGACGTGCGCGCGGGGGACCTCAGACGAGCTCGCCGCCCGGGAGTTCGACCTTCGCGCCGAGTTCCACGAGCTTCTCCATGAAGTTCTCGTAGCCGCGGTTGATCAGGTCGATGCCGTGGACCCGCGAGGTGCCCTCGGCGGCCAGGGCCGCGATCAGGTACGAGAACCCGCCGCGCAGGTCGGGGATGACCAGGTCGGCGCCCTGCAGCTTGGTGGGGCCGGAGACGACCGCCGAGTGCAGGAAGTTGCGCTGGCCGAAGCGGCAGGCGCTGCCGCCCAGGCACTCGCGGTACAGCTGGATGTGAGCACCCATCTGGTTGAGCGCCGAGGTGAAGCCGAGCCGGGACTCGTAGACCGTCTCGTGGACGATCGACAGACCCGAGGCCTGCGTCAGGGCCACGACCAGCGGCTGCTGCCAGTCGGTCTGGAAGCCGGGGTGGACGTCCGTCTCCAGCGCGATGGCCTTGAGCGGGCCGCCCGGGTGCCAGAAGCGGATGCCGTCGTCGTCGATCTCGAACGCCCCGCCGACGCGGCGGAAGGTGTTCAGGAAGGTCATCATCGAGCGCTGCTGGGCACCGCGCACGTAGATGTTGCCGCCGGTGGCGAGCGCCGCGGAAGCCCAGGAGGCGGCTTCCAGGCGGTCCGGGAGGGCCTTGTGGTTGTAGCCGCCGAGGCGGTCGACACCCGTGATCCGGATGGTCCGGTCCGTGTCGACGGAGATGATCGCGCCCATCTTCTGCAGGACGCAGATGAGGTCCTCGATCTCCGGCTCCACCGCGGCGTTGCTGAGCTCGGTGACGCCCTCGGCCAGCACGGCCGTCAGCAGCACCTGCTCGGTCGAGCCGACCGACGGGTAGGGCAGGCGGATCTTGCAGCCGCGCAGGCGCTGCGGGGCTTCCAGGTACTGGCCGCCCTCGCGCTTCTCGATGGTCGCGCCGAACTGGCGGAGCACGTCGAAGTGGAAGTCGATCGGCCGGCCGCCGATGTCGCAGCCGCCCAGACCCGGGATGAAGGCGTGGCCGAGCCGGTGGAGCAGGGGGCCGCAGAACAGGATCGGGATCCGCGAGGAGCCCGCGTGGGCGTCGATGTCGGCGACGTTCGCGCTCTCGACGTGGGTGGGGTCGAGGACGAGTTCGCCCGGCTCCTCGCCGGGACGGACCGTCACCCCGTGCAGCTGGAGCAGCCCGCGGACGACGCGCACGTCACGGATGTCGGGAACGTTGCGCAGCCGGCTGGGTCCACTGCCGAGCAGAGCGGCGACCATGGCCTTGGGCACGAGGTTCTTCGCACCACGGACACGGATCTCGCCCTCGAGCGGGGTACCGCCGTGGACAAGCAGTACATCGTCACTGATGCCGGTCATGAATCTCGCGTTCCGGAGAGGGGTGGGCAGGGGGCCAGGGAAAAGGGTAAGGGTCACCACCCCCTTGTTCGTAAGGCCGACGTGGCCGTAGGACTGTCATGAATTCGGTACAACACCCTCCGTATCCACCACATGGCGGAGCGTTGCGTTCCGCCTACGCCGTCCGTGCGCGCTCCTCGCTGCTGCCGTGCGCCCTGAGCTGCGATCGATCCGATCTCTCCGCCGGCTCCCCGGAATCGGCCGATGTGCGGGATCATGGCGGCATGACCGAGGTGTCCTCCCTCACAGGGCGGCTGCTCGTGGCCACCCCCGCCCTCGCGGACCCGAATTTCGACCGCGCGGTCGTGCTGCTGCTCGACCACGACGAGCAGGGCTCCCTCGGCGTGGTCCTGAACAGGCCGACCCCCGTCGGCGTCGGTGACGTCCTGCTGCCCTGGGCGCCCCTGGCCGGCTCCCCCGGAGTGGTCTTCCAGGGCGGACCGGTGGCCATGGACTCGGCCCTGGGGCTCGCGGTCATCCCGGGTGAGGAGGGGCCGCTCGGCTGGCGCCGCGTGCACGGCGCCATCGGCCTGGTCGACCTGGAGATGCCGCCGGAGCTGCTGGCCGCGGCCCTGGGCGGCCTGCGGATCTTCGCGGGTTACTCCGGCTGGGGCCCGGGTCAGCTGGAGTCCGAGCTCGGCGAGGGCGCCTGGTACGTGGTGGAGTCGGAGCCCGGGGACGTGTCCTTCCCGGATCCGGAGCGGCTCTGGCGGGCGGTGCTGCGCCGCCAGCGCAGCGACCTCGCGATGGTCGCCACCTATCCGGACGACCCGTCGCTCAACTGACGGGCGCGGGGTTAAGTACCCTGGGTTCCATGAGCACTCTTGAGCCCGAGCGCGGGACTGGCACGGGAACCCTCGTAGAGCCGACGCCGCAGGTGTCGCACGGTGACGGCGACCACGAGCGCTTCGCCCACTACGTCCAGAAGGACAAGATCATGGCGAGCGCGCTCGACGGGACCCCCGTCGTCGCGCTCTGCGGCAAGGTCTGGGTACCGGGCCGGGACCCGAAGAAGTACCCGGTCTGCCCCATGTGCAAGGAGATCTACGAGTCCATGGGCCCCGGTGGGGACAAGGACAAGGGCGGCAAGGACAAGTAGTCCGCCCCCCGGCCCTCCTTCTTCCGCGGGACCGAGACCCCCGGTGCGCCACAGCGCGTCCGGGGGTCTTTGCCGTGCCCGCACGGAGCGTTAGGGTCGGCGCGACGAGCGCCCTGCGGAACGAGCGTTGCGCAGGACGCAATCCGCGCACGCAGTCGTGAAGGGCTGACGCATGGACCTGATCCCCGCACCCCGGGTCGCACGTCTCGACGAGGCCGGGCGCCGCTTCGCGTTCGGGCCCGAGCCGCTCCTCGACGCCGGTCCGGGCACCGGGACGGTCGCGCGCTGGCTGCGGCGGGAACTGGGCGCGGCCACCGGCTGGGAGCTGCCCCCCGCCGCGGCCGGCGCCGCCGCCGCGCTGCGGCTGCGCGTCGACCCGGACGTCGCGGGGGACCTGGGGCCGGAGGCGTACCGCATCGACATCGGCCCGGACGGGGCGGAGCTGCGGGGCGCGAGCGCGGCCGGGCTGTTCTGGGGCGCCCAGACGCTGCGTCAGCTGCTCGGGCCCGACGCGTACCGCAGGGCGCCGCTGCCCGGCCGCGCGTGGAGCCTGCCGTACGCCTGCGTCGCGGACGGCCCGCGGTTCGGCTGGCGCGGGATGATGCTGGACGTGGCCCGGCACTTCATGCCCAAGGACGGCGTGCTGCGCTACATCGACCTGCTCGCCGCGCACAAGCTCAACGTGCTGCACCTGCACCTGACCGACGACCAGGGCTGGCGGATCGAGATCAAGCGGTACCCGCGCCTGACCGAGGTCGGCGGGTGGCGCCCGCGCAGCCGGTGGGGGCACCGGGCCTCGCCGCTGTGGAACGAGACCCCGCACGGCGGGTACTACACCCAGGACGACATCCGCGAGATCGTCGCCTACGCCGCCGAGCGGCACGTCCGGGTGGTCCCGGAGATCGACGTACCGGGGCATTCGCAGGCCGCGATCGCCGCGTACCCGGAGCTCGGCAACACCGACGTCGTCGACACCGCGGCGCTCGGGGTGTGGGACGACTGGGGGATCACCGAGAACGTGCTCGCGCCCACCGAGGCCGTGCTGCGGTTCTACGAGGGGGTCTTCGAGGAGCTGCTGGAGCTGTTCCCGGCGGAGGTCTCACCCTTCGTGCACGTGGGCGGGGACGAATGCCCCAAGGCCCAGTGGAAGGCCTCCGCGGTCGCCCAGGAGCGGATCCGCGAGCTGGGCGTGGACGGCGAGGACGGGCTGCAGGCCTGGTTCGTACGCCACTTCGACGGCTGGCTCACCGCGCGCGGGCGCCGGTTGATCGGCTGGGACGAGATCCTGGAGGGCGGGCTCGCGGACGGCGCCGCCGTCTCCTCGTGGCGCGGTTACGCGGGCGGGATCGCCGCCGCCGAGGCCGGGCACGACGTGGTCATGTGCCCCGAGCAGCAGGTGTACCTGGACCACCGGCAGGCGGCCGGCGCGGACGAGCCGATGCCCATCGGGTACGTGCGCTCGCTGGAGGACGTCTACCGCTTCGATCCGGTGCCGCCGAAGCTCTCGCCGGAGGCCGCCGCGCGGGTGCTGGGCGCGCAGGCCAACGTGTGGACCGAGGTGATGGAGAACCAGGACCGCGTCGACTACCAGGTGTTCCCGCGGCTGGTGGCCTTCGCGGAGGTGGTGTGGTCGCAGCAGCCCGAGCCCCGGGAACGCGATTTCGCGTCGTTCGAGGGGCGGATGGTGGCGCACTACGCGCGGTTGGCCGCGCAAGGGGTCGATCACCGGCCGCCGGGCGGCCCGTTGCCGCGGCAGCGGAGGCCCGGGGTACTGGGACGCCCGATCGAAGGAGCGCCCCCGAACGTGTGACACCTGGGTGACGACGCCGACCGGAACCGAAAGGGAACAGGAGCGGAACTCTGCCTCAATTTCCGCCGATACGGGGAAAATCGGGCAATCGGGGAGGAGGGTCGTCGAAGGCGGTGCGACAGGGCCGTACGGCCCGTACGGGACACCGCGCCCGGGGTCGGGCGCAGCGGGCCGACCCTCGCGCCGGCCGGGTCGGAAGATGTGCCAGAGTTGCCACGTCCCGGCGGTGAGCACGTACCGTACGGCGGAACAGGCGTGAGCGCCGGAACCGGGACATCGGGAAGGGGCAGCTGGGTTGACCACGCACGCACCGCACGCACTGGATTCACCTCAGGGGCCGCACGGCCCGCAGGCGGCGCAGTCCGTGACGCTGCCGGCCTCGCTCGACGAGGCCGTGGCGGCGCTCACCGCCATGCCCGCCGCCGTGCCGGTCGCCGGCGGCACCGACCTGATGGCAGCCGTCAACGCCGGGCTGCTGCGGCCCGCCGCGCTGGTGGGCCTGGGCCGGATCAACGAGATCCGCGGCTGGCAGTACCAGGACGGCCACGCGCTGCTCGGCGCCGGCCTCACGCACGCCCGGATGGGACGGCCGGATTTCGCCGCTCTGATCCCCGCCCTGGCGGCCGCGGCCCGAGCCGCCGGACCCCCGCAGATCCGCAACGCGGGCACCCTCGGCGGCAACATCGCCACCGCCGCGCCCACGGGTGACGCACTGCCCGTGCTGGCCGCGCTGGAGGCCGTCCTCGTCATCGTCGGCCCGGGCGGGCAGCGCGAGATCCCGGTGTCGTACCTGCTGGCCGGGCGGGAGATGCTGCGGCCCGGCGAGCTGATCGGCTTCGTGCGGGTGCCGCTGCTGCACGCCCCGCAGGTGTTCCTGAAGGCCACCGGCCGTACCGGGCCGGGGCGGGCCGTGGCGTCCGTGGGGCTCGTCCTGGACCCCGCGCGCCGGGGCGTGCGCTGCGCCATCGGCGCGGTCGCCCCGATGCCGCTGCGGCCGCTGGAGGCCGAGCAGTGGGTGGCCTCGCTGATCGACTGGGACGGCGGGCGGACCTTGGCCCCCGAGGCGCTGGAGGCCTTCGGCGAGTACGTCGCGGCCGCGTGCGTGCCCGACCAGGGTGAGCCGGTGGCTCCCGGAGTACTGCATCTGCGGCGGACGGTGGCCGTGCTGGCGCGCAGGGCCCTCGGGAGGGCGCTGACCTCATGAGCGAGAACGAGAACGAGAACGTGACCCAGGGGAACGGCACGGCGGGCTGGGGCTGGGAACCGGTCCCGCAGGGCGGCGAGTACGACTCGGACGCCACGGCCTTCGTGAAACTGCCGCAGGACATGCTGGACGCGCTCGGCACCGGGGAGCCGCTCGCGGCCCCCGGGCACGGCTACGTGCCGCCGCCGATGATCGTGCCGCTCGGCTCGGCCAGTACGGATCCGGCGGCCACGGGGACGTGGTCGATCCCGGTGCAGTGGCCGGAGGCCGGTGGATCGGCGCAGGCCGATCCGGCGGGCGCTGCGGGTGCGGGTGCGGCCGGTGCGGGTCAGGGGCCGGGTCAGGGCCCGGGCCCCGGGTCCGTGGGCGGGCCGATCCCGGCGTCGATCCCGATCCCGGCGTCGGTCGCGGCGGCGTTCGCCGAGGCGGAGCCGGAGCAGCCGGTGACCGATCCGAGCGCGACGGCCGAATGGCGCTTCCCGGAGGCGCCGCACGAGCCCGAGCAGGCCGGCCCGGCGACCGGGCAGTGGGCCGTGCCCGAGTTCGACGAATTCGCCGAGCAGCCGAACGAGTACCGGCCGGGCGCGCTGGACGCCGACTGGAGCCAGGCCCCGGCGACCCTGCCGGGCGGCGCCCCGGCGCCGTGGGCGTACCTGACGCAGCAGCCGGCCGAGGACCCGAACGCGGACAACGGCGCCGGTGCCGGCGCCGCTGCCGGTGTGCTGCCCGGTACGGACGAGGCCGCGGCCGCTTCGGCCGCCGCCGCCGCGACGGCGCACGCCGCCGGACGGCTGCTCGGCGGGCCCGGAGTGGGCGCCGCCGGACGCGGGCCGCGGGTGTTGGGCGGACCCGGGGTGGGCACCGCCCTGCCCGAGGGCGAGCCGGTGCACCCGGCCCCGCACGACATCGAGGCCGCGCACGGCCCGGCGGCGGAGCAGGCCGAGGGCGCCAGGGCCGCGGACCACGCGGGGCAGGGCGAGTACACCGGGCACGCGGGCCACACGGGCCACGCGGGCCACACGGGCCACACGGGCCACACGGTCCAGGGGGAGTACGCCGGGTACGCGGAGCAGGCCGGGTACGCCGAGCCGGCCCCCGCCCCCGCCCCCGTCCCCGCCCCGGCCGCCGACCCGGAGCCGCAGCCGGTGGCTTCCCCCGAGCTGGATCTCTTCGGCGGGGTGCGTGCCCAGGCACCGGCCGCCGAGCCCGCGCAGCCCGGCGGCACCGACGGCCACGGCTTCACCGCCTTCGGCCACGCGCCGGAGCCCGGGCCGAAGGCCGCGCACGAAGCCGCGCACGAGGCGGAGCCCGTCGCCGTCGCGGAGTCCGACCCCGGCCACGGGGACGGGCCGGCCGCGCAGGAGCCCCCGGCCGACCGCACGCCGACCGAGGACACCGCCGACAGCGAGGGCGCACTCCCGGACGAGGAGATCGGCCGAGGTCTCCCGGCCGAGGTGGCGACGTACGAGGAAGAGGCGATCGCCGGGGCCGTCGCCCATCACGAGCACCCGTCGGCCTCCTACGTCCTGCGCGTCAACGGCGCCGACCGGCCCGTCACCGGCGCCTGGATCGGCGAATCCCTCCTGTACGTGCTGCGCGAGCGGCTCGGCCTCGCGGGCGCCAAGGACGGCTGCTCGCAGGGCGAATGCGGCGCCTGCGCCGTGCAGGTCGACGGCCGGCTCGTCGCCTCCTGCCTGGTACCGGCCGCGACGGCCGCCGGCAGCGAGGTCCGCACCGTCGAGGGTCTCGCGACGGGCGGGGAACTCTCGGACGTCCAGCAAGCGTTGTGCAGGTCGGGCGGGGTGCAGTGCGGGTTCTGCATTCCCGGCATGGCCATGACCATCCACGACCTGCTGGAGGGCAATCACGCCCCCAGCGAGCTGGAGACCCGGCAGGCCCTGTGCGGCAACCTCTGCCGCTGCTCCGGCTACGCGGGGGTCGTCGACGCCGTGCGCGAGGTCGTCGCCGAGCGCGAGGCGGCGGCCGCCGAGCCGGCAGCCCCGGGCGCGGGCTCGGGCTCGGGCTCGGGCGCTTCGGAGCCGCGTATCCCGCAGCAGGCAGCGCCCGGCGAGGGCGGCATCCACCACGGAGGCACGGCGTGAGCGGGCAGGACGCGGCGACGGCGACGACAACGGTCAACCCCACGGTGACGGCCATGGCAGCCCCCGGTTCCGAGGCTTCCGAGCCTCAGGTCCCGCGCGGAATCGGAGCCTCCGTCCCGGCCGCGGACACCCGCGCCAAGACCGAGGGCACCTTCCCCTACGCGGCCGACCTGTGGGCCGAGGGCCTCCTGTGGGCCGCCGTGCTGCGCTCCCCGCACGCCCACGCCCGGATCCTGTCCATCGACACCACGGCCGCCACCGAGATGCCCGGCGTCCGCGCCGTCGTCACCCACGCCGACGTGCCCGGCGCCACCACCCACGGCCGCCGCATCGCCGACCGGCCGGTCTTCGCCCACGACGTCGTACGCCACCACGGCGAGGCCATCGCCGCCGTCGCCGCCGACCACCCGGACACCGCCCGGCTCGCCGCCGCCGCGATCGCCGTCGAGTACGAGCTCCTCGACCCGGTCACCGACCCCGAGCAGTCCTTCGGCGCCCCCGCCCTGCACCCCGACGGCAACCTGATCCGGCACATCCCGCTGCGCTACGGCGACCCGGACGCCACCGGCGAGTTCGTCGTCGAGGGCCTGTACCGGATCGGCCGCCAGGACCCCGCGCCCATCGGCGCCGAGGCCGGACTGGCCGTGCCGCGCCCCGACGGCGGTGTGGAGCTCTACACCGCGTCCACCGACCCGCACACCGACCGCGACCTGGCGGCGGCCTGCTTCGGCCTCGACCCGGACCGGGTCCGCGTCGTCGTCACCGGAGTCCCGGGCGCCACCGCGGACCGCGAGGACGCCGCCTTCCAGCTCCCGCTCGGCCTGCTCGCCCTGCGCACGGGCTGCCCGGTCAAACTGGCCGCCACCCGCGAGGAGTCCTTCCTCGGCCACACCCACCGCCACCCGACCCTGCTGCGCTACCGCCACCACGCGGACGCGGAAGGGCGCCTCGTCAAGGTCGAGGCACAGATCCTCATGGACGGCGGCGCCTACGCCGATGCCTCCTCCGAGTCCCTGGCGGCGGCGGTCGCCTTCGCCTGCGGCCCGTACGTCGTCCCGCACGCCTTCGTCGAGGGCTGGGCGGTACGCACCAACAACCCGCCGTCGGGCCACGTCCGCGGCGAGGGCGCCATGCAGGTGTGCGCCGCGTACGAGGGCCAGATGGACAAGCTCGCGGCCGCCCTCGGCATCGACGGCGCGGAACTGCGCATGCGCAACGTCCTGGCGACCGGAGACCTGCTGCCCACCGGCCAGACCGTGACCTGCCCGGCTCCGGTGGCGGAACTGCTGCGCGCGGTCCGTGACTTCGAACTGCCCGCCCTGCCGAAGGACGCCCCCGAGGACGAGTGGCTGCTGCCGGGCGGCCCGGAGGGCGCGGGCGAGCCGGGCGCGGTACGGCGCGGCGTCGGCTACGGCGTCGGCATGGTCCACATGCTCGGCGCCGAGGGGACCGACGAGGTCTCCACCGCCACCGTGAAGGTGGTGGGCGGCGCGGCCACGGTCATCTGCGCGGCCGTCGACACCGGCCAGGGCTTCGCCACGCTGGCCCGCCAGATCGTCCAGGAGGTCCTGGGCGTCGACGAGGTCACCATGGCCCCGGTGGACACCGACCAGCCGCCGGCCGGCCCGTCGGCGCACGGCCGCCACACATGGGTGTCCGGCGGCGCGGTGGAGCGGGCGGCGAAGATGGTCCGCACCCAGCTCCTCCAGCCGATGGCCCACAAGCTGGGCATGTCGACGGAGCTCCTGCAGATCCAGGACGGCCGGATCACGTCGTACGACGGCGCGTTCTCGATGTCGGTCTCGGAGGCCATGGCGGGCAAGGAACTCTGGGCGACGGCCCAGTGCCGCCCCCACCCCACGGAACCCCTGGACGCGGACGGTCAGGGCGACGCCTTCGTGGGCCTCGCCTTCTGCGCGATCCGCGCGGTGGTGGACGTGGACATCGAACTGGGCTCGGTCCGGGTCGTGGAACTCGCGGTGGCCCAGGACGTGGGCCGCATCCTGAACCCCCGTCAGCTGGAGGCCCGGATCGAGGCCGGCGTCACGCAGGGCGTGGGCGCGGCCCTGACGGAGAACCTCCGCTCGGTCGCCGGCCTGATCCGCCACCCGGACCTGACGGGCTACGCCCTGCCGACGGCGCTGGACGCCCCGGCGGTCCGCATCGTCAAGCTGGTCGAAGAACGCGACGTGGTGGCCCCGTTCGGCGCGAAGGCGGCGAGCGCGGTCCCGGTGGTGACGACCCCGGCGGCGGTGGCCTCGGCGGTCCGCGCGGCCACGGGCCGCCCGGTGAACCGCCTGCCGATCAGGCCGTCCGCGGCGGTCGGTACGCCCAACTCGTGACCGTGTGACCCGCATTGCACGTGCAACCCCGGACTTGGGCCTGTCGGTACCGGTCGCTAGAGTGATCGGTACCGGTGTGCGCGTACGCGCGGACACGGGTGCGAACGGGGACGGGGAGAGGCGCAGGCGCCACTCCTACGGGGAGACGGGGAGGCCAACGTGGCAGACGACAACGGGGCGAGCCAGGTAGCAGCGGCCCTCACGCTGGGGATCGCGGGCCCGATGGGCGCGATCGCGGGAGCGGCCTACAGCGCGGCCACCGCCGCGATGCGGGTCGAGTTCGACTCGCTGAGCGAGTACAAGAAGATGGTCGACGGCTTGTTGGACGAACTCACCGGCTCGGACGCGGACCACAAGAAACTGGCGGACGACAAGCTGCCGGCCGGCAAGCTCGGTAAGGGCTTCGCGGAGGTCGACGCGCTGTTCAAGTCGTACGACACGGTCGTCACGGAGCTGCAGAAGCTCTCGAAGGGTCTGGCGGGGCAGATCGAGGCCCTGGGCATCGCGGTCCTGTCGGCGGGCAAAGGCTACGGCGGCGTGGACGAGGAGGCCAAGCGACGCATGGTGGCCATCGCCAACCAGGCGCACAAGGAGTACGTACCGGAGCGCGACCCGTGGGTGGAGGAGCAGCGCAAGCTGGCGGCAGCCAACCAGCCGACGACGCCCACGACTCCGACTCCGTCGCCCAGCACGTCGGGAGGTACCTACTGATGGCAACGGATTTTGAAGGCTTCACGCATCAGCAGATGCGGGACATGATCGCTTCGCTGGATCCCGCCTCGGTCCAGGCGCGGGCCGATCAGCTGGCGAGCGCCGCCAAGAAGATCAAGGCGATCGGCGTGAAGCTCAAGCAGCACGTCGTGTCCGGCTGGGAGGGCGAGGGAGCCGATGCCTTCCAGGAGTGGGTGGGCCGTGCGGGCAACGCGACGCTGCGCCTGAGCGACTACAGCGCCGAGGGCGGGGACTGGATGGGCAAGGTCGTCCAGAACATGACCGAGGCCACGAAGATGACCGCGGTCGACGCGACCGCGACCAAGAACCTCGCGGCGGCCATCGAGCACCACAACGACCCGGACGCGGCGCAGGTCCGCTCGGAGGCCCAGGCGACGCTGGACGCGGACCACCGCGAGGCGGTGCGCCTGATGACGAACCTGGCGCAGTCGTACCAGCACTCCTCCGATCAGATGAACAAGGCGGAGATCCCGACGTTCCCGCCGCCGCCGGGTTGGTTCGTGCCCGAGCGGAGCGACAGTGAACTTGAAGAAATGGAGAGGCCTGGAGGAGGATTCGGCGGTGGAGCAGGTTCGACCGGTTCCTCGTACACGCCGTCCAGCCCGAGCGGCGGTGCGCCCTCGGATGACACCCGATACGTGCCCGGTCAGCAGCCGCGACCGGACAGCACGCCTCAGTCGGTGCCCGTGTCGCCAATCCCGGACCGCGAGGTGGGCGTAGACCTCGACACCGTCGGCACACTGCCCCCGAACCAGACACTGCCTCCGGTGACGACGACGCCCGGTGGCCCTCTGCCCACCGGCCCCGGCGGTCCTCAGCCCGGGCCCTTCGTGCCCCCTATCGCAATTCCGCCGATCAGCGGAGTGAAGGGGCCGGGTCTCCCCGGAGTGTTCGGCCCCGGCATCTCTGTCCCAGGCACGACCAGCCCCCTCGGCAAGGGCGGCGGCCTGCCGTCCGGCATGCTCCCGCGTGACTCCGGCATCATGGGTGGCCGTCCCGTGACGTCCACCGGCCCCAGCTCAGGTATCCCGCGTGGCACGGTCATCGGCGAAGGCGCCCAGACGGGCCGCCCCATGGGTGGCGGAGGTATGGGCCACGGTGGCGGTGGCGCCCATGGCATCCAGGGAGGCCTCCCTGCCGGACGCCGACTGGCCTCGGAGCCGGGAGGCGTCGTCGGAGGGCGTCAGGCCGGTGCGGTCGGTCGCCCGGTCGGAGGCGGTCAGCCGTTCACCCAGGGCGGTTCGGGTCTCGTGCGCAATGGCTCCGGCGGCGGTGCGGGCATGGGTTCTATGGGCCACGCGGGTGCCAGCACACAGACTCCGGGTAAGCGACGGACCGACCAGGGGGGCGAACGCCCCGACTATTTGGCCGAGGACGAAGAGACCTGGCAGGGCAGCCGTCGTGTTGTCCCGCCGGTGATCGACTGAGCAGAACGGACATTGCACGGGATGCGCATGCGCAAGGCGACCTCGGCCCTGGTGGGTCTGCTGCTGGCTGGGGTCGCCGCGACCCCGGCCCATGCAGAGACCATTCGATCTCAGCAGTGGCATCTCGACGCCATGAAGGCTGACGAGATCTGGAAGGTCAGCACAGGTAAGGGAATTACCGTCGCGGTGATCGATACCGGTGTGAACCGTATCCCGGAGCTCGAAGGGCAGGTTCTTCCCGGCGCGGTCTTCCCTGTCGGCGATGCCGCTGGCGACAAAGACAACGATTATGCGGGTCACGGCACGGGCATGTCCGCGATGATCGCGGGCACCGGAAGACACCCGAGTGGTGATGGCGCTTACGGTCTCGCCCCCGGAGTCAAGATCCTTCCGATCCGCGTGCCTGAGTTGGGGGAGGACGCGAAGGCCCCAGCCAAGGTCGCGGCAATTCGCTATGCGGCAGACTCGGACGCCAAGATCATCAGCATCTCCATGGCTATTGGTGGGAAGCCGGAGGATGATCAGGATCGGGCGGAAGCGGTTAAATACGCCCTCTCCAAGGGGAAACTGGTGTTTGCCGCCGTAGGTAACTTCGGGAATTCGACCAACGAGGTTCTCTACCCTGCCGCTACTCCTGGAGTGGTTGGTGTCGGGGCAGTGGACATGGACGGTAAGCCGACCAGCGAGTCGCAGCACGGCCCCCAGGTGGACATGGCCGCACCTGGCATGGGCATCGTCGCGGCTTGCACCGTCAAGTCGGGGCTGTGCAAGACCCACGGAACCAGTGACGCGACCGCCCTCGCCTCCGCCTCCGCCGCCCTCATCTGGTCCGCCCACCCCGACTGGACCAACAACCAGGTTCTGCGGGTCCTCCTGAACACTGCCGGCAAGCCCAGTGATGGCGTCGAGCGCAATGACTACATCGGTTACGGCATCGTCCGCCCCCGCATCGCGCTTACCAATCCCGGTGACCCCGGCCCCGCCGACGTCTATCCGCTGCCCGACCTCGCGGCGGCCGCGCAAGGGGCCGGCAAGCCCTCCGCGTCCGCCGACGGCAAGGCTCCCGCTGCCGCCGCGTCCAAGCCTGCCGCCCAGGCCGGGGAGAAGAAGAGCGGCAGTGCGCTTCCCTGGATCGGGCTCGGTCTGGCAGCCTGCGTGCTGATCGGTGGAGCCGTGACTGTGGTCGTCGTACGACGTAACCGCTGACCCGGGGCCGATCTGACCTGCACCCTGCCTTCTGGAGTTCACGCGATGTCGTTCGACGAGGAATGGTCGGCGGCTCGCGCCACGGCCACCGCCAGTGTCACCATGCGCCTCAATCAGGTGCCCGCCGATCCCGGCGGTGGTGGCGGTGGCGGTGGTGGTGACCTCGAGCTCAATCAGGACCACATCGGTGCGATCGGCTCCGAGGCGTACAAGCTGCACACGCGCCTGCAGACCGACGGCAAGCACGCCGCCACCGCCACCGCCGAGGCGGCCGGGGCCCTCACCAAGGAGGGCTTCGCGAGCGGGGCGGCGCTGCTCAAGGTCAACAGTGCCTGGGAGAGCCAGGTGAAGACCCTCGTGGCCGCCTGCGCCAACATCTCCAACGGGCTGAACTACTCACTCGCCTCCCACGCCAAGGACGAGCAGCAGCTCCAGGCGGACTTCACCGCATCCGCGATAGACGAATACCTCAAGTAGGCGCCTTCATGCTGACGTACGAGAACGTGATGAACGCGCCCCTGGGCAAGCTCCAGACGGCCGTCACCGACTGGACGGCGATGGCCGGCAAGCTCGACGAGATGGCCGAGGCCGCTCGCAACGGCATGAAGGCGAAGTCCGACAAGGCAGAGTGGAGCGGGGTCACCGCAGGAGTGGCGCGCGGGTTCGTCGACAAGACGGCCAAGGAGTTCGAGGACGCGGCCAAGGCCGCCAAGGGCATGCACCAGGTCCTCGCCGACGCGCACGCGACGTTCAAGGCCGCCCAGGACGAGCTGAAGAAGCTCGCTGCGGAGGCTCCGGCGGCCGGCTTCCAGGTCGATGCCGACGGGCGGGTCACCGCCATCCCGCTGCCCACCGAGGGGGAGCGGAACGCGGCCCGGCACGACCCCGACTACCAGGCGACCCTGAACACGGCCCGCAACGCGTGGCAGTCCCGGATCAACCGGGCGGTCGAGGACGCCCAGGACGCCGACGACTCCCTGGTCCGGGTCCTCCAGGCGAACGTCGCCGACGAACACGACTTCAGCGGACCGAAGTTCACCACCCTCGATGCCGAACAGGTGGCCCGCGCGGCCGATCTGATGAAGAAGGTCACCGGCGAGGGCGGCACGGCCCGCAACGTCGAGGCGCTGCGCGAGCTGGAGGAACTGCTCGACGACAACCGCACGGACCCGGAGTTCTCCACGGGCTTCTACCGGACGATCGGCGCCGAGGGCACGTTGGAGATGTACTCCAAGATGTCCCTCGACGCGACCGGCCTGGGGGCGCCCGGCAAGGACCGCGCGCTGATGGTCGCGAACATCCAGAGCGACATGGGCGCGATGCTCGGACTCGCGACGCACAAGGACGTCCCGAACCACCTCGACGCGGCCTGGACGACCCAGCTGATGAAGGCGGGCCGCAAGGAGATGGCCGTCTACGGCGGCGTGCAGCAGATCTACGGCTACCAGGCCCTGGGCGCGCTGCTGCGCGAGGGCAAGTACGACACGGAGTTCCTCACCTCGGTCGGCCGTGACATGGTCGCCATGGACCGCAAGGATCCGAGGGCCTGGGAGTTCCACACCCCGTACGGGCTGGAGTCGGTCCTCAGCCAGGGCCAGGACGGCCGCGGCTTCTACCCGCTGACCGGCCTGATGGAGGCGCTGGGCAACAACCCGGACGCCGCGACGGCCTTCTTCAACGAGCCGGTCCGTGAGGACAGCAACAAGGACGGCATCGTCACGAAGGACGACAAGCCGGTCTCGGGCCAGCACGGCAAGGAGCAGGGCATGGTCGACTACATGCTCGACAAGAAGCCGTACATGGACAGCTTCGACATCAGCCGGACCGGCGACCTGCACCCTGCCCAGCAGGCGGTCGGCGACGCCCTGATGGCGGCGGTCTCGCACCGCGCCCCGGGTGACGAGGACTCCCCGCCGGTCCCGCACACGAAGGAGATGGCGGCGGTCATGGAGCGGGTCGTCGAGAAGATCGGCGACAAGCCGGAGCTGGTCGACGCGGACCCGAAGGAACCGGACGGGCCGCTGAACGGGCTGTCCGGGCACTTCGGCCAGATGGCGGCCGAGTACATGCCGGACCTCCAGGCCGCCGCGGAGAACGGCAGCGGGACGATCAAGGCCAACGGCGAGATGGCCGAGTTCGACAAGGCCGGCATGGCCCGGTTCATCGGGGCGGTGGGCCAGGATCCGGACGCCTACGGTGCGATGACCACGGCCCAGCGGACCTTCACCACGGCACTGGTCAACGACGTCTTCACCCATCGGGGCGAGTACGACGACGTCGATGCGGCCGTCAAGGTCGCGGTGCACCCCGGCGGACAGATCGCCGGCATGCTGTCCGAGGCCCGCGCGGAGGGCACGTTCGGCGAGAACGCCCACAAGCAGGAGGAGTACGTCAAGGGCGTGGAGGACAACGCCAAGTGGGTCAACCGCGGTATCACCGCGGCGGGCGGCAAGTACCTCGAACTGGTGCCGCTGGCCGGCGACGTCGTCGAATGGCTTCAGGAGGACATCACGGAGAGCGTGGTCGAGGGGGCCCAGAAGGACGCGGCGAAGAAGGTCGAGGACAGCAACCAGAAGGCAGGCGAGGAGTACGTGCGCGCGCAGACCGGCGCGTCCGACTCGGCCGCGGAATCGGTCCGCATCGCAGCCCGCGGATCCGGATTGTCCGAGCGGACCATCGACTCCTACGCGGGTGTCGCGTCCACGGAGACGGCGAACGCCTACTCGGTCGGCCGGGACCTGGTGGCCACCATGAACGGCGGATCATGATGGCCGGTCCTCGTACCCACCGTGCGGTGGTCGCGGTCGCCGTGGGAGCGGCCCTGCTCGCCGGCTGCTCCGACGGCAAGGTGTCGGCGGTGCCCGAGCTCCCCGCGTCCACGTGCTTCGGGGCCTTCACCCCGACGGAACTCGCACCTTTCATGGGTACGGGTGAGGAGGTGCGGGTGGCCGCGCCGGCCGATGCGCGTCTGACCGCCGGCCGCAAGAGCGCGATCTGCAACATCTATGTGGACGGGAAGACCCGGTTCTTCGCGTCGGCGGAGCGCCTGCCACAGGGACAGCATTTCTCCTGGGCTCCCGCGGTCGATGAGCAGAAGCCGGAGCCGCTTCCCTTCGCGGAGAACAGCAAGCTGTGGGACAGCGGTGCCGCGATCTTCCTCTCGTGCAACGGTCCCACCGAGGCCTTCGAGCTCAAGCTGTGGCTCGACGGCTCGACGGAGCAGATCAAGCAGGAGGAACGCCGCCCCTTGTTCACGGGTCTCATGAAGAAGTACCTGGACTTCGCCAGGCAGCAGACCGGGTGCGGCGCCTGAGCCGGAAAAGGCGAAGGCCGTCCAGGGGTGCGCCTGCCCCTGGACGGCCCGCCGCGAAGCCGTGACCGGAATCGAACCGGCGTAACTCGCTTTGCAGGCGAGTCCCTCAACCACTCGGGCACACGGCTGTGTGGTGGTGACACGCATGACGCTACGGGGGCCCGCCGGGCTGGGGAAGGGATGCGCGGCCCGTGCAACGCGACTGCCATGCCGCGTTCACAGTCCGCCGGACCTAGGCCCGGTGGACGAGGGCGGGATCCGTCGAATTGACAGGGTCACTCCGGGGCTACGCACCTTACTCTGGGGCGATGAGCGCCCTTGAACGCCGCGTGCCCGAGATGGTCGTACCGATCCCGCCCCCGCCCCGGGGCGGGATTCTCGGGCCCGCGTACCGGACGCTCAGCATCGGGATCATCTCCGTCGTCTTCCTCATCGCCTTCGAGGCCACCGCCGTCGGCACGGCCATGCCCGTCGCCGCCCGCGAGCTCGACGGGATCGGGCTCTACGCCTTCGCCTTCTCCGCCTACTTCACCACCAGCCTCTTCGGCATGGTCCTGGCCGGCCAGTGGGCCGACAGGCAGGGGCCGCTGCGGCCGCTGACCGTCGGGATCGTCGCCTTCGCCTCCGGGCTGGTGATCTCCGGCACCGCCGGGGTCATGTGGGTGTTCGTACTCGGCCGGGCCGTGCAGGGCTTCGGCGGCGGGCTGGTCATCGTCGCCCTCTACGTCGTCGTCAGCCGGGCCTACGAGGAGCGGCTGCGCCCCGCGATCATGGCGGCCTTCGCCGCGAGCTGGGTGGTCCCCTCGATCGTCGGGCCGCTGGCCTCCGGAACGGTCACCGAGCACCTCGGGTGGCGGTGGGTCTTCCTGGGGATTCCGGCGCTCGTGGTCGTCCCCCTGGTGGTGGCGCTGCCCGCGATACGGCGGACCGCGTCCGGGCCCGTCGACCCCGACGCCCCGCCGGTGGCCTTCGACCGGCGGCGGATCCGGCTGGCCTTCGGCATCTCCGTGGGGGCGGGGCTGCTCCAGTACGCCGCCCAGGACCTGCGGTGGCTCTCGCTCGCGCCGGGCATCGCGGGCGCGGCCCTGCTGGTGCCCGCCGTCCTGGGGCTGCTGCCGCGCGGGACCTACCGGGCGCGGCGCGGGCTGCCGTCCGTGGTGCTGCTGCGCGGGGTCGCCGCCGGGTCGTTCATCGCGGCGGAGAGCTTCGTCCCGCTGATGCTCGTCACCCAGCGGGGGCTGAGCCCGACGATGGCCGGGTTCTCGCTCGCGCTCGGCGGGCTCACCTGGGCGGGCGGCTCGTGGGTGCAGTCCCGGAGCCGGACGGCGCCCTACCGGGAACGGCTGATGATCGGCGGCATGGTGCTGGTGGCGCTGGCCATCGCCGCCGCGCCCGCCGTACTGATCGAATCCGTGCCGGTGTGGACGCTCGCCCTGGCCTGGGCGGTCGGCTGCCTGGGCATGGGCCTGGTGATCGGCTCCACCAGCGTGCTGCTGCTCCAGCTGTCGGCGCCGGAAGAGGCCGGCGCCAACTCGGCCGCGCTGCAGATCTCCGACGCGCTGGCGAACGTGGTGCTGCTGGCCGGCGGGGGCGCCGCCTTCGCCGCGCTGGGCGGCGGCGCCGTCGGTGCCTCCCACGCCCTGACGGACGGGGCGTCGGCCTCGCACCCGGCCGCCTTCGCCGTGGTGTTCCTGCCGATGGCCGCCGTCGCGCTGGTGGGGGCCTGGGTCGCGACCCGGCTGGACCCCGCGGACAGCTGAGCGACGGGAATCCGGATGTGCCACGAGCGGCTGCGGCGTACCGTGCCGACCATGAACGAGTTGATCATCCGGCTGTCCGACACCGAACGGGCGGAGTGCGCCGACCTGGCCGACGCCACCGGCCGGACGCCCGAGGAGCTCGTGCTCGACGCAGTGCGGGCGCTGCTGCGGGCCGAGCGGGACCGGGTCGGGGCCGAGGCGCGCCGGCTCGCAATGCGGCACGCGGCTCTGCTGAAGCGGCTCGGCGAATGAGCACCGCCACGACCCCGGTGCGCCACCTCACGCTCGCCGAGGTCCTCGACCTGGCCCGGCACGCCTGCCTGGCCCAGGACCAGCCGGTGGAGCTGCGCGCCCCCGGACTGCTGGAGTCGGCGGTGCACCGGCCCAGGGCGCGGATGTTCGGGACCCCGGCCTACGAGGACCCGTACGAGCACGCCGCCGCGCTGCTCCACGCCATCGCCACGAACCACCCTCTGGTCGACGGCAACAAGCGCACCGCCTGGCTCGCCGCGGCCACGTTCCTCGCCGTGAACGGCGTCGACCTGGGCGACGCCGACCAGGAGACCGCGTACGGACTGGTGATCGACGTGGCCGCCGGACACGAGAGCGATGTCGCGCGGATCGCCCACCGACTGCGGTCGCTGACCGAAGCGATGTGACGCTCGCCGCACCCGCCGAGGTCACGGGCCTGTCCCTCCGCGAGGGGCGGGCCGGTGCCGGTAGGGTGGCCCGGTTGTCCTACGTACGACTGCCTGCCACCCGTACCAGATACGCCGAGAGCACGAACCGGAGACCGTGACTACTACCGCCTCCCACCATCTCTCACCCGCCTTCCCCGGCCGTGCCCCCTGGGGTACCGCCAACAAGCTGCGTGCCTGGCAGCAGGGGGCGCTCGACCGCTATATCCAGAACCAGCCGCGGGACTTCCTCGCGGTCGCCACGCCCGGCGCCGGCAAGACCACCTTCGCGCTCACCCTCGCCTCCTGGCTGCTGCACCACCACGTCGTCCAGCAGGTGACCGTCGTCGCGCCGACCGAGCACCTGAAGAAGCAGTGGGCGGAGGCGGCCGCGCGGATAGGCATCCGGCTCGACCCCGAGTACTCCGCCGGACCGCTCAGCAAGGACTACCACGGGGTCGCCGTCACCTACGCCGGTGTCGGCGTGCGCCCGATGCTGCACCGCAACCGCTGCGAGCAGCGCAAGACCCTCGTCATCCTCGACGAGATCCATCACGCCGGTGACTCGAAGTCCTGGGGCGAGGCCTGCCTGGAGGCCTTCGACCCGGCGACCCGGCGCCTGGCCCTGACCGGTACGCCCTTCCGGTCCGACACGAACCCGATCCCCTTCGTCACGTACGAGGAGGGGAACGACGGGATCCGGCGGTCCTCCGCCGACTACACCTACGGCTACGGCAACGCGCTCGGCGACGGCGTCGTCCGGCCGGTCATCTTCCTCTCCTACAGCGGCAACATGCGCTGGCGGACCAAGGCCGGCGACGAGATCGCCGCCCGGCTCGGCGAACCGATGACCAAGGACGCCATCTCCCAGGCCTGGCGCACCGCGCTGGACCCGCGCGGCGACTGGATGCCGAACGTGCTGCGCGCCGCCGACCAGCGGCTGACGGAGGTCAGGAAGGGCATCCCGGACGCCGGTGGCCTCGTCATCGCCTCCGACCAGGACTCGGCGCGCGCCTACGCCAAGCTGCTCCGGGAGATCACCGGCACGAAGGCGACCGTCGTGCTCTCCGACGACACCGGCGCGTCCAAGCGGATCGACGAGTTCAGCGAGGACGGCAGCCGCTGGATGGTCGCGGTCCGCATGGTGTCCGAGGGCGTCGACGTACCGCGCCTCGCGGTGGGCGTCTACGCCACCACCATCTCGACGCCGCTGTTCTTCGCGCAGGCCGTCGGCCGCTTCGTGCGATCGCGCAGGCGCGGCGAGACCGCGTCCGTGTTCCTTCCGACCATTCCCTATCTCCTCGGCTTCGCCAACGAGATGGAGGTCGAGCGCGACCACGTCCTCGACAAGCCGAAGAAGCAGGGCGAGGAGGATCCGTACGCCGAGTCCGAGAAGGAGATGGACGAGGCGAACAAGCAGGAGGACGAGGACACCGGCGAGGAAGAGCAGATGTCCTTCGAGGCGCTGGAGTCCGACGCGGTCTTCGACCGGGTCCTCTACGACGGCGCCGAGTTCGGCATGCAGGCGCACCCGGGCAGCGAGGAGGAGCAGGACTACCTCGGCATCCCCGGACTGCTGGAGCCCGACCAGGTGCAGATGCTGCTGCAGAAGCGACAGTCGCGGCAGATCGCGCACAGCCGGCGCAAGCCGGACGCGGAGGCGGACCTGCTGGAGCTGCCGGCCGACCGGCGGCCCGTGGTCTCGCACAAGGAGCTGCTGGAGCTGCGCAAGTCGCTGAACACGATGGTGGGCGCCTACGTCCACCAGACCGGGAAGCCGCACGGGGTGATCCACACGGAGCTGCGCCGGGTGTGCGGCGGTCCGCCGAGCGCGGAGGCGACCGCGGGGCAGCTGCGCGAGCGGATCAAGAAGGTGCAGGAGTGGGCCACCCGCATGCGGTGAGTCCGTAGGCGAGGGGGACGGGGTCCGTGCGGAGGTTCGCACGGACCCCGTCCGCCGTTACGCGGTACGCGGGTACGCGTCGTCGTTACGCGGTGGGGCGGCGACGGCGGCCGGTGCCGGCGACCAGGGCCGCGCCCATGGCGAGCGCCACGCCGGCGCCACCGAGGGCCCAGCTGGTGGCCGCGTCGGAGCCGGTCTCGGCCAGCTGCCCACCGGCGGTGGACTTCGTGCCGGTGCCGGTGCCGGTGCCGGTGCCGCTTCCGTTCCCGGTGCCCGTGCCGTTCCCGTCGACGATCGGCTTGGCGCCGCCGTCGGGGGTGGGCTGGTTGCCGGTGCTCGCCGCGTTGATCGAGGTGTGGGCGAAGGACACCTCGGAGCTGATGTCGTCCACGCCGTGGTCGTCCGCGAACACGACGGCGAAGACCTTGCCGACCGGGGCGTCCTTGCTGAACTTGGCCCGCAGCTGGACGTCGAACTTCGCGTTCGCGCCGACGGCGCGGTCGAAGATCGTGCCGGCGAGCTGACCGGACGGGTCCTTCTCGGCGGGGATCCAGCGCCCGCCGTCCCAGATCTCCAGGTCGAGGTGCTTGGCCTTGAGGTTGCTGACGGCGTTGTCGAAGAAGATCATGAAGCCGTACTCGTCGATCTTCTTCTTGCCGGTGTTGTCGACGTTCACGGAGAACGGCTGCCAACCGCCGCCGGCCGTGAAGCCGCCCGCCGGCAGGCCCGACACCGAGACCTCCGGGCCGGTGTTCTCCTCCTGCCCGTCGCCGATGACCCTGGACTCGTACCGGACGCGGTCCCCGGTGCCGCCCTCGGCGGTCGTGGACAGGGAGAAACGGGAGGGCGGGGTGTCCTTGCCGAACTTCATCCGAAGCTTGAGGTCGAAGACCTCGTTCTTTTCGACATCGACATCGGCGAGGCTGAAGGAGTAGACCTCCTCGGATCCGTCCGCCTCGACCGCGTGCCAGCCCCAGGTGCCCTTGGAGTCGGGCGCGTAGATCTCGGCCTGGATGTCGCCCGACTCCCAGCCGAAGGTGTCGAGCGTCCACAGGACCAGTTCGAGCGAGTGGTCGTCGACCGCCGGGCGGCCGGAGTTGTCGACGTGCAGCGAGAACTGGCTCCAGCCGCCGCCCGCCGTGAACGCGGCGGGCAGCCCGTCCAGGGTCAGCTTCGGACCGGCTGCGGCGACCTGCTCCGCGGCCTTCTTGGCGTCCTTCTTCTCTTCCTTCTTCTCGGCCTTGGACCCCTCGGCCGGCTGCTGCTGCGGCTGCTGGGCCTCCGGGGCCTGCGGCTGCTGGGCGGACCCGGGCTGCTGGGCCTCGGGCGCCTGCGTCCCGGTGGTCTCCCCGGTCGCCGGTGCCGCGTCGTCCTTCGGGGCCGCGTCCGGGGTCGTGACCGCCGGGTTGGCGACCTCGTCGGCCATCGCGGGCGTGGCCATCAGGATCGTCGGACCCACCACCGCGGCGGCGGCCACGACGGCAATGCGCTTGAGCTTCATGTGCTGCTTCCCCCTCATGAGGCTCCGGGTGCGCGTGAGCGCATCCCCCCTGGAGCCGATCTCCATAGTTTTGAACATGCTCAGAGTAATGGGGCGGTAAAGGCACCCTGTGGCAAACGAGGTCACGAATTGACACCGAGGTCGATCAGGAAACGGCACAAACAGGTAGCACGCGCCCGGATTCTGGACGAGCCCTTCCGCTGAGCGGACCTGCTCGCTACTGTCCCCGCATCAAACGCACCGTGGCAGCGCCGCCGCGGGAGCGCAGCCGGTGCATTGGCCGCTACCGGCGGCCTCTCCGTGCGTCGCCGCGGGACCGGCGACGTGCCACCCCGAGAGTCACCGCCGCTCACCGAAAGAGGGCGAGGCGTCGTGACCGCGGAAACCTCCCAGACTCTCGACAGAGGGCTCAGAGTCCTCAAACTGCTCGCCGACACCGACCACGGTCTGACCGTCACCGAGCTCTCCAACCGCCTCGGTGTGAACCGCACCGTGGTCTACCGGCTCCTCGCGACCCTCGAACAGCACGCCCTGGTCCGCCGTGACCTCGGCGGCCGGGCCCGCGTCGGGCTCGGAGTGCTGCGGCTGGGCCGACAGGTCCACCCGCTCGTGCGCGAGGCCGCCCTGCCCGCGCTGCGGTCCCTCGCCGAGGACATAGGCGCCACCGCGCACCTGACCCTCGTCGACGGCACCGAGGCGCTCGCCGTCGCCGTCGTGGAGCCGACCTGGACGGACTACCACGTGGCCTACCGGGCCGGCTTCCGCCACCCGCTGGACCGCGGGGCCGCCGGGCGGGCCATCCTGGCGGCCCGTCAGGGCTCCTTGATCGAGCCGGGGTACACGCTGACCCACGGGGAGCTGGAAGCGGGCGCCAGTGGCGCCGCAGCGCCGCTCGTGGGCATCACCGGGCTGGAAGGCAGCGTCGGCGTCGTCATGCTGGCGGACGCGGTGCCGGAGCGGGTCGGGCCGCGGGTGGTCGACGCGGCGCGGGAAGTCGCCGACGCCCTTCGCTAAGCCGCGGGCTCGGCGGATCCGTGCCGGGTGGCGGTTCGCTGCCGGGTGCGGCGCCGTCGCCGGGGGCGCTGCCCCCGGACCCCCGCGCCTCGAACGCCGGCGGGGCTGAAAGAGCGCCTCAAGCGCCGGCGGGGCTGAAAGACAAGCGCCGGCGGGGCCGGAAGATCGCCTCATGCACCGGCGGGGTTGAGGGATCGCCTCGAGCGCCGGTGGGGCCGGAATGGTCGGTGGGGCTGAGGGGGCGGATAGATTGGGCGGGTGCTCTCACGCCTCACACGTCTGCCGCGTCCCGCCGCCCTGGCCGTCTGCGCCGTGCCCGTGCTCGGGCTGTTCGCCGCCGCCGCCTTCGCGCCGCTGCCCTTCGTGGTCGCCATCCCCGGGCTGACGGCCGACGTACTGGGCTCCGACCAGGGCAAGCCGGTCATCACCGTGACCGGTGCCCCCGTCCGGGACACCAAGGGTGAGCTGCGGATGACCACCATCCGGGCCACCGGCCCGTCCTCGACGATGAAGCTGCACGAGCTCATCGGCCACTGGTTCAAGACCGATCAGGCGGTCATGCCCAGGGAGGCCGTCTACTCCTCGGGCGGAAGCGACGAGGAGATCGAGAAGCACAACCTGGAGGAGATGGCGAAGTCGCAGTCGGCCGCCACCGACGCGGCCCTCGGCTTTCTCCACAAGGACCCCAAGGACGTGAAGGTCGACCTCAACCTCGCCGACGTCGGCGGCCCGAGCGCCGGGCTCCTCTTCTCCCTCGGCATCGTCGACAAGCTCGACGGTGACGGCAGCGGCGGCGATCTCACCGGCGGCCGCAGCGTCGCCGGTACCGGCACCATCACCGCCGACGGCTCGGTCGGCGCGGTCGGCGGGGTGGCCCTGAAGACCCAGGCCGCGCGGCGCGACGGGGCGAGCGTGTTCCTCGTACCGAAGGCCGAGTGCGCGGACGCCCTGTCGGAGCTCCCCGAGGGGCTGCGGCTGGTCCCCGTCACCTCGCTGACGGATGCGGTGAACTCGCTTCGCGCGCTGAACCGGGGAGAGCCGGCTCCGTCCTGCTGACGTCCGGCCCACTGTCCAGTCCGCGCCAGGTCGGGAAGACCATCGGGGCGAGCGTCGTCAGCAGGTACGTGCCGCCGAACAGCAGCAGCGCCGTCGTGACCCCGAACCCGTCGACCAGCAGACCCGCGGCGAGTCCGCCCATCGGCATGGTCAGCTCGCAGCCCGCCGTGGCCACACCCGAGACGCGACTGCGCAGCGCCTCCGGCACCCGCTCGTACATGACGGTGGTCAGGATCGGGTTGAGCATGCCCGCGCCCAGGCCGGCCAGGGCCATCGTCACCGCGAGAGGCAGGGTCGTGTCGGTGAGGGCGGCCACCACGTACCGGGTCGCCCCGGACAGCAGGAAGGCCGCCGTGAACACCGCGCGGCGCGGGAAGCGCTCGCCCCACATCCCGTAGAGCAGGGCGCCGAGCAGCGCGAAGCCGCCGAAGAGGGAGATCATCAGGCCGATCGCGGTGGCGCCGCCGAGGTCCTCCCGGCCGTGCACCGGCAGCAGTACCGAGGACCAGCCCTGATCCAGCCCGTTGGTCATCATGACCATGACCGTGACGCCCAGCAGCAGCCGGGTGCGGGTCATGAAGGCCCAGCCCTCGGCGAGTTCGGCGCGGTAGGCCCCGAAGGACACCTTCCCGGAGGTGCGTTGCGGTTCGGCGGCCGGCACCCCGCGCAGGAAGGCGGTGACCAGCAGTGCCGACGCCCCGAAGGTGGCCGCGTCCAGCAGCAGTACGGTCTCGGCGCCGAACGCCACGATGAGCAGGCCCGCCACCGCGGCCCCGGTCATCCGGGCGCCGCGCGAGACCGCGTCGTAGAGGCCGGCGGCCCGGGTGATGGTGGTGCCGGCGTGCTCGGCGAGATTCGGCAGGAGCACGGCGCGGGCGGTCAGGCCCGGGGTGTGCACGAGGCCGCCGACGGCCATCAGCGCGCACAGCATCCAGAACTGCAGCACGCCCGCGTAGTGCAGCAGCGGGATCGCGCCGACCGACAGGCCGCTGATCAGGTCGGAGGCGACGGAGACCCTGCGGCGGCCGATCCGGTCGATGACCGGTCCGCCGACCAGGGCGGCCACGATGACGGGCAGGGTGGCGCAGAAGGCCACGACCCCGGCCCGGCCGGCGCTGTCCGTGGTCTGGAGCACGAACCACGGGACACCGATGAGGGTGAGTGAACTCCCGGCGATGGAGATGGTGTTGGCGGCCAGTACGCCGACCAGCGGGCGCTTGTCCGTACGGCGCTCCGCGCGCGGCGGCCCGTCGGGGATTAAGGCGTGCACAGCAGGACTCCTGGGATCGGTGGGTGGGCGGAGGGGGGAGCGGTGGGTGCGGCGGCGCCGCTACCGCGCGGCCTCGCGCGGGAAGGCGTGCGTGTGGAAGCGGACCGCCTTCGTGTCCTGCGAGGACGGCAGATCGCGGTAGCTGTTGATCAGATCGTGCATCTTGTGGATCAGCTCGTGGCTCTGCTCGGCGGTCAGGTGCAGGGTGAAGTCGCTCATGTCCGCGCCTCTGCGCCACTCCTGGGGCCAGTTGTGGGCGTTGCCGAGCCAGGTGCTCAGCTCCTGCGTGTGGATCGTCGCGATCTCGTGCAGGAAGAGGTTCGCCGCACCGCGCACGGCCGGGTCCTCGTCGAGGGTCAGCGTCTCGTCGAACGCCGTGCCGTCGTACACGGCCCGCCACCAGCGCTCGCGGCCCTTGCCGTGCTCGGGCGCGTCCTCGACGAACCCGTGCGCCGCGAGCTGGCGCAGGTGGTAGCTGGTGGCCCCGCTCGACTCCCCGAGGCGGTCGGCCAGTTGGGAGGCGGTCGCGGGGCCGTCGTGGCGCAGGGCGGCCAGCAGTCGCATGCGCAAGGGGTGGGCGAGGCCGCGCAGTGAACGGGCGTCGAGCGTACGGACGTTGGGCTCGGCGGGCTTCACGGGCTCGGCGGGGCCTGCGGGTTGTGCGGGCGTTTCGGGCATGGCTCGACGATAGAGTTGCAAAGAATTCCATGCAAGGGTTTCTTTGCAATCTCTTCTTCGGAAGTCCGCCCCGGTCCTTCCCGGCTCCTCCCTGGTCGGCGCCGTCAGGCCCGGGTGTCGTCCTCCGCGGCCTGCTCCACCAGCGGGATGATCCGCAGCGGTACGGGGTTCTCCATCACGATCGCCGTCGAGGCCCGCACGATCCCCTCGAAGCCGACGACGCGGTCGATCACCCGCTGGAGGTCGGCGTTGGACCGGGCCACCAGCCGGCACAGCATGTCCCCGTGCCCGGTGGTGGTGTGCAGCTCCAGCACCTCCGGCACCCCGTTCAGGTGCGCCCGTACGTCCGCCCCCTGCCCCTGCTTGATCTCCAGCGTCGCGAACGCGGTCACCGGATACCCGAGGGCCGTCGGGTCGACCTGCGGGCCGAACCCGCGGATGACCCCGCTCGACTGGAGCCGGTCCAGGCGCGCCTGGACGGTCCCGCGGGCCACCCCGAGCCGCCGCGACGCCTCCAGGACCCCGATCCGGGGCTCGCGGGCGAGCAGGACGATGAGCCGGCCGTCGAGTTCGTCGATGCCCATGGATGCCTCCGGGTGCCCACGCGTGCTCGCGGGTGGTCATAGTGCACAGATGTTTCACACAGCCTGCGGTCATCCTGGGCAGTTTGTACAGCCAATCAGGAAACTATTGCGCAGCTTGTGGATCGGCGGGACTCTGCGTCTCATGACTGAGACCCTCGACACCACCCCGCACACCGCGCGTGAGGCAGACCCCTTCCCGGTGAAGGGCATGGACGCGGTCGTCTTCGCCGTCGGCAACGCCAAGCAGGCCGCGCACTACTACTCGACCGCCTTCGGCATGAAGCTCGTGGCCTACTCCGGACCGGAGACCGGCTCCCGCGAGACCGCCAGCTACGTCCTGACCAACGGCTCCGCGCGCTTCGTGCTGACCTCGGTCATCAAGGCGACGACCGACCACGGCCGCTTCCTCGCCGAGCACGTCGCCGAGCACGGCGACGGCGTGATCGACCTCGCCATCGAGGTCCCGGACGTCCGCGCGGCGTACGCGTACGCCGTCGAGCAGGGCGCCCGCGGGCTGGACGAGCCGTACGAGGTCAAGGACGAGAACGGCACGGTCGTCCTCGCCGCGATCGCGACCTACGGCCAGACCCGCCACACGCTGGTCGAGCGCGGTGACTACACCGGCCCGTACCTGCCGGGCTACGAGGCCGTCGAGCCGATGGTGGCGCCCCCGGCCAAGCGCACCTTCCAGGCGATCGACCACTGCGTCGGCAACGTCGAGCTCGGCCGGATGAACGAGTGGGTCGCGTTCTACAACAAGGTCATGGGCTTCACGAACATGAAGGAGTTCGTGGGCGACGACATCGCGACCGAGTACTCGGCGCTGATGTCCAAGGTGGTCGCGGACGGCACCAAGAAGGTCAAGTTCCCGATCAACGAGCCGGCGATCGCGAAGAAGAAGTCGCAGATCGACGAGTACCTGGAGTTCTACAACGGCCCCGGTGTCCAGCACATCGCGCTGGCCTCGAACGACATCGTCTCGACGGTCCGCACGATGCGCGCGGCGGGCGTCCAGTTCCTGTCCGTCCCGGACACGTACTACGACACCCTCGGCGAGTGGGTCGGCGACACCCGGGTGCCGATCGACGAGCTGCGTGAGCTGAAGATCCTCGCCGACCGCGACGAGGACGGCTACCTGCTGCAGATCTTCACCAAGCCGGTGCAGGACCGCCCGACGGTCTTCTTCGAGATCATCGAGCGGCACGGCTCGATGGGCTTCGGCAAGGGCAACTTCAAGGCGCTGTTCGAGGCGATCGAGCGCGAGCAGGACAAGCGCGGCAACCTCTAGCCGCCGGCACGGCCCGAGGGGGGCCTGGCGCCGCACCCGTGCACGGGTGCGGCGCCGCCGTGCTTTCCGGGGCTCCGTCCTCAGGCCGCCGCTCCTCGAACGCCGGCGAGGCCGAGATTCCGCTCAGCGACCCGACGGGGTCGGCTTCGGCTTCGCGGCCTTCGGGAGTTCCGGTTCCACCCAGGGGGCCGTCGGGCGGATGTTCTCGGGGCCGCCCGGCGCCGGCTGGGCGATCGACGCCAAGGCCTGCTTCGCCAGCGGCCCGCGCAGCGGCGAGAAGTGCGGGTTCGTCCGCATGGCCTCCTGGAGGTGGCGGCGGGCCGCCTCCTCGTCACCGAGGCCCTGTTCGATCATCGCCCGGTGGTAGGCGAAATCGGCGCTGCGCAGCCCCGGTTCCGTGGCCTTCTTCGCGTACTCCAGCGCCGCCGTGTCGTCGCCGCTCCGGTGCAGCGCCCACCCCAACGCGTCCGCGACCTGCACGCTCTTGTGCCGCGACCACTCCTGCGACAGGCGCCGCACCGCCGCCACCGCATCTGCGTGGTCCGCCTCGTACAGCCCGAGGAGCACCGCGTCGTCGACCCCGTTCGCGCTGTCCCGGGCCACCATCGTGGTCAACGCCTCGTACTGGGTGCGCGCCTCCTGGGGCCGCCCCAGCGCGTCCAGCAGTTCGCCCAGCTCCCGCGCCAGCTGCGGCATCGCGGACCGGCCCAGCGCCATCCGGTAGTCCCGGACCGCCTCCCCGCCCCGGCCCAGCGCGGCCAGCGCGCGGGCCCGGCCGCCCAGCGCCTCCGCCTGCGCCGGATCCGTCCGCAGCGCGCCCTCGTACTGCCGCAGCGCCTCGGCCGCGTCGCCCCGCTCCCAGGACAGCTCCCCGAGACGGAACAGCGCGTACGCCTTCTCCGCCGGGGTCTTCGCCGCGCCCGCCGCGTGCTCCATCGCCACCACCGCGTCCTCGCGCCAGCCGCGGTCCCGGTAGACCTGCGAGGCCCTGACGTACGCGGCCAGGCCCGGCCGCATGTCCAGCAGCAGCTCCATCGCCTTCTGCGCGCCCTTGTAGTCGCCGAGCCCGGTGTACGCGTCCACCAGCACCGGGTACGCCCCCCACCGCTTGGGCGCCTGCGCCCGTACGAGCTCGCCCCACTTGCGGGCCGTCCCGAAGTCCCGCCGGGCATTGGCCAGCGCGCCCATGCCCGTCATCGCGTCGAAGTTGCCCTTCTCGGCCGGGCGGATCCCCAGCGAACGCTTCAGGGCCCTCTCCGCCTTCGGATACCAGCCGGATTCGGCCGTCCGCCGCGCCTGTTCGAGGTACGCGGAGCCGAGCACCGCCCACGAGGCGTCATCGTCCGGGTGCGCCGCGAGCCACTTCTCCCGGTCGGCGACCAGCGCCGTCAGGTCCACCGCCGCCGCGGGCGCGCCCATGCCCACCGCCGACGCGGCACGCTCGCTCGGCTCCGGCGGACGGGCGTCGTCATCGGTCCTGGCGGGCCGGATCAGCAGGGCCCCGGCGATCAGGACCACGGCGACCGCGGCCGCCACGAGCGTCTTGCGGCCGGTGAAGGTCACGGGCGGCGCCGGCGTCTGCGATTCCTCGTCGATACGGTCCATGGGGTCACTGTGCGTCAATATGAAGAGTTCGCGGAGGTGTCCGAAGGGGAGCGCGGTCGTGTTCACACCGATGGCCCCGGCTGCCACGCTGGTCCCATGGATGACGATCTCTTCGCACGTCTGCGGGCCGGCCTGCTCGAAGGGCTCCCCGCCGAGGCACTGCTCACCGATCCCCAGGTGACCACCTCCTACGCCACCGACATGGCCAGCTTCTGCGCCGCCGGCACGCCGGCCGCCGTCGTCCTGCCCCGGACCGTGGAGCAGGTCCAGCACGTCCTGCGCACCGCCACAGCCCTACGGATCCCCGTGGTCCCGCAGGGGGCCCGGACGGGCCTGTCGGGCGGCGCCAACGCCTCCGACGGCTGCATCGTGCTCTCGCTCGTCAAGATGGACCGGATCCTGGAGATCAGCGCCGTCGACCGGATCGCCGTGGTCGAGCCGGGCGTGGTGAACGCCGTGCTCTCGCGCGAGGTCGCCCGCCAAGGCCTGTACTACCCGCCCGATCCCTCCAGCTGGGAGCAGTGCACCATCGGCGGCAACATCGGCACCGCCTCGGGCGGCCTGTGCTGCGTCAAGTACGGGGTCACCGCCGAGTACGTGCTCGGCCTCGACGTGGTCCTGGCCGACGGGCGGCTGCTGCGCACGGGCCGGCGTACCGCCAAGGGCGTGGCCGGCTACGACCTGACCCGGCTCTTCGTGGGCTCCGAGGGCAGCCTGGGCGTGGTCGTCCAGGCCGTCCTCGCCCTGCGGCCGGCGCCGCCCCGGCAGTTGGCGCTGGCCGCCGAGTTCCCGTCCGTGGCGGCCGCCTGCGAGGCCGTCTGCGCCGTCATGGAGGCGGGCCTGACCCCCTCGCTGCTGGAGCTGATGGACCGGACGACCGTCCGGGCCGTCAACGCCCTCGGGAAGATGGGGTTGCCCGAGGCCACCGAGGCCCTCCTGCTGGCCGCCTTCGACACCCCGCACGCCCCCGAGGACCTCGCGGCCGTCGGCGAGCTGTGCACGGCCGCCGGAGCCACCGCCGTCGTGCCCGCCGAGGACGAGGCGGAGTCCGAACTGCTGCTCCAGGCGCGGCGGATGTCCTTCCCCGCGCTGGAGGCGCTGCGGCCGGCGACGATGATCGACGACGTGTGCGTACCGCGCTCGAAGCTCGGCGAGATGCTGGACGGTACGGCCGCCATCGCCCGCGCCCAGGACCTGCTCATCGGGGTCTGCGCGCACGCCGGGGACGGCAACACCCACCCGATCGTCTGCTTCGACCCCGCGGACGAGGACGAGACGCGGCGGGCCCGCGAGTCCTTCGGCGAGATCATGGCGCTGGGCCTCTCCCTGGGCGGGACCATCACCGGCGAACACGGGGTCGGTGTGCTGAAGAAGGAGTGGCTGGCCCGCGAACTCGGCCCGGTGGGGCTGGAGATGCAACGGGCCGTCAAGCAGGCCTTCGACCCGCTCGGGCTGCTCAATCCCGGCAAGCTCTTCTGACACCTCGGCCAGGCCGCCCCGGCCGCCCCGGCCACCCCGGGCGCGGTCGCCCGGCCTCACAGGTCCGCGTCCCCCGACTCGTCCGACGGCCACGGGTCGCGCAGCCACAGGTCGTCGGCCGGGGTCGGGGTGAGCAGCTCGGCCAGCGCGGCGTCCAGGCCGAGCCGCTCGGTCTCGGTGCCGGGCGGAACGACGCGCAGCGTGCGCTCCAGCCAGGCCGACACCGAGCCGGCGGGAGCCTCCAGGAGGGCGTCGCCGTCGGGGGAGGTGAGCGCCATGCAGAGCACGGCCTTGTTGTCGACCTTCGTGGGCCAGATCCGGACGTCGCCGTGGCCGCAGGGGCGGAACACCCCCTCGACCAGCAGCTCGCGGGCGAACGTCCAGTTGACGGGGGTGTTCGAGCCGGTGTGGAAGGTGATGTGGACGGCGTACGGGTCGTGCGTGACGTAGAGCAGCCGGGCGGGTACGGCGATGCTGCGCTCGGGGGACAGGACCAGCTTCAGTTCCAGCTCGCGCTCGATGACGGGGTGGTGCATGACGGCCTCACTTCGGTTCGGTGCGCGGGGCCGGACGGTGCCCCACACCCGGAGAGAGCGGCAGTGTGCCCGGGTATGACGCGACTTCGGGCAGCGAACCGGAGATTGGCCGATTTCTTTCGGCTGACCGAAAACCGTCGTGCAGGGTGACGTTCGCTCGTTTGCTTGGATTCTCCCGTTACCGGACCTGTCGGGGGGCGGTTCTTGGCTATGGTCCTCCCTTGCACAAGCCTCAAGCCACGATCGGAGTTGGGGACATGACGGCCTCCCCTGGTGACGGCGAGCACGCGGCCCGCGAGGGCTACTACCCGGATCCGTCCATCCCGGGGTACATCCGCTACTGGAACGGAGCGGCCTGGGTTCCGGGTACGAGCCGCCCTGCCCCGCAGCAGGCACCGGTCGCGCAGGCCGCTCCCGCACCGGCACCCGCCCCCGCCGTCGCACCCGCGGCACCTGCCGTACCCATGGTTCGCGGCGGGCAGGCCGTGCGTGCCGACGAGACGGGGCCGGTGTTCCTCGACGAGACCTCCATGACCGAGGCGCTGCCGGAACCCGTTCCCGCGCCCGTTCCCGCGCCCGTGGCCGTCGCCGAGCCCGTGGTGTGGCAGGCCGACCCCGTGCACCAGGCCGGCTTCGGCGGGCCCCGCGACCACCGGGTGTCGTGGGGCAGCGCGCCGGATCCGGAACCCGCCGCACAGCCCGCTCCGCGGCCCGAACCGGAACCGGAACCGGAACCGGAACCGTCACCACGGTCGGCGGGCATCTCCCTGGCCCGCACGGCCGCCGCCGCGGCGGCGCCCGCGGCGGCCCCCGCGAGACTTCCCGAGCAGGCCTCCGCGGGGATCCTGTCGGTGCGCTCACCGGCCGCCCAGACCCCGGCCGCCCAGACCCCGGCTCCGGCCCAGACCCCGGCCTGGCCCGACGCCCCCGGGGCCGGCGGTCCCGGCGGGTCCGGGCTCACCTCCTCCTGGCCCGAGGCGGTCGCCGCCCCCGCCCCGGCCTCCGCGCCCACCCCGGCGCC